>JAJYXH010000006.1 GCA_021791075.1 Microcaldota archaeon | reverse complement strand
TGATAACTTCAAGGTACGTAAGGGAGAACCTCGCGCAGATAAGGGAGTCCCTGTCGAGAAGGCGATCTGATTACCCGATAGAGGAACTCCTCAAGCTCGACGAGCAGGTCCGCGCTCTCGGAAAGGACCTGCAGGACCTCAGGGAGAGGCGCAACAAGGGGAGTCTTGAGGTCTCAAGGCTCAAGAAGGAGAAGAAGGACGCGAAGGAGCAGATAGACGAGCTGGCAGAGATAAAGGGGAGAATAGACGGGATAGAGTCGCTTCTTCCTAGCTACCAGGACAGGCTCGACTTCCTTCTAATGAACATGCCTAACATACTTCACGAATCTGTGCCTTACGGAAACGACTCTGCCGAGAACCTTGAGGTAAGAAGATGGGGCACGCCGAAGAAGAAGAGCGCCGAGAACCATGCGGAGCTGCTTAAGAAACTTGGGCTTCTAGACCTTGAGAAGGCTGCCGAAGTGGCGGGAGCAAGATTCTACTATCTCAAGGGAGACCTCGCGCTCCTTGAGCAGGCACTCATACGCTTTAGCATTGACGTGATGATAAAGAAGGGATTCACGCTTATCGCACCTCCGCTCATGCTGAAAAAGAAGTACTACCAGGGTGCAACTGCACTTGGTGACTTCGAGGAGGCACTCTACAAAGTCTCGGCACCTAGGGAGGCCCAGGAGAAGAAGGGTTTGGAGGGCATGGAAGAGGAGCTCTTCCTGATAAGCACGTCCGAACATCCCATGGCAGCGCTTGTCTCGGAGACGGTCTTCTCCCCAAAAGAGCTTCCGCTAAGGTTTGTAGGCATCAGCCCGAACTTCAGGAGAGAAGCCGGCGCACATGGCAAGGACTCAAAGGGCATATTCCGCGTCCACCAGTTCTACAAGGTTGAGCAGTTTGTCGTGTCGAACCAGGATGACTCATGGAGGATATTTGATGAGTTGATTGCAAATGCCGAGGAGATATTCAAGACGCTTGAGCTTCCCTACAGGATAGTGAGCATCTGCACGGGCGACATAGGCATCGTAGCCGCGAAGAAGTTCGACCTCGAGGTCTTCATGCCGTCTAGCGGGGAGTACAGGGAGCTGATATCATGCTCCAACTGCACCGACTGGCAGGCGCTACGGCTCGGCATAAAGTATGATGAGAAAGGGGAGAGAAAGTACGCACACACGCTCAACTCCACAGTCAGCGGATCGATAGAGAGGTTGATGGTTGCGATTGTAGAGAACTACTCGAATGAGGATGGCACCATAACTATTCCTGGGGTGCTAGTCCCGTACATGGGGAAGAAGAAGATCGGGTAGCGGGTGTCGGGCGATGAAGAAGGAGTATGACATAATAAAGGAGGTAAAGCTGCTCAAGACCATGCGGGGCTACGGGACGGAGCTGATAAGCATCTACGTTCCCGCCGGGTACCAGATCTCAGAGGAGATAGGAAAGCTCAGGCAGGAGCACAGCGAGTCCGGGAACATCAAGTCTAAGTCAACAAGGCAGAACGTGCAGGGCGCGATAGACAAGATAATTCAGTACCTCAAGCTCTACAGGGAGACACCGAAGAACGGAATAGTGGTATTCTGCGGCAACGTCTCCAAGAACCAGGGCAAGACCGACATAGAGCTCTTCTCGATAGACCCGCCACTGCCTCTGAAGATCAACATATACAGGTGCGACTCGACCTTCCTTGTCGGGCCGATAGAGGAGATGATAGGCTCCAAGGACATGTACGCGCTTGTCGTTATGGACGGCAGGGAGGCGACGGTGGCTACGCTGAAGGGTTCGCACATCCAGATAATCAAGAAGATGAACTCGATGGTCCATGCCAAGGTCAGGAAGGGAGGGCAGTCGGCGGCGAGATACGAGCGAGTCATAGAGGAGAGCATAGGCGAGTACTACACGCGGGTCTCCGAGGTCGTGAACGCCACGTTCGCGCAGAACCAGTTCAAGCTCAAGGGCCTCATAATCGGAGGTCCGGGCCCTACCAAGGAGAACTTTGCGAAGTCGAACACGCTCAATTACCAGATCAAGGTGCTCGGGATCTATGATACCGGATACACTGACGAGACCGGGCTGAGCGAGATCGTTGAGAAGGCTGCGGACCTGCTGGCGGAGCAGGAGGCATACCAGGAGAGGAAGGTCATCGAGAGGTTCAAGCAGGAGCTGGTGAGGGGAGGCCTTGCGACCTACGGCTACGATAACACCAAGAGGGCGCTGGAGAACAACCAGGTCGGCGTCCTGATAGTCAATGACGAGCTCGAGATCCATGACGTGACGTACAAGTGCAACTCGTGCAACCAGGTCTTCAACAAGATCGAGTTCGGAAAGGAGAGGCAGGCGAAGCACACCGACAGCGGCAACCTTGAGATAGTGGAGGAGAAGGATGCAGTCGGAGATCTCATATCGATGGCGGACAAGAACGGTGTCGAGACCGTCTTCGTCTCGAGCGAGAGTTCTTATGGGAAGGAGTTTCTGCTCGGCTTCGGCGGGATAGGGGCAATCCTGAGATACAAAATGTAGTACACTCATTTCCCTCCCGGATGCAAAACCTTTATAAACGTTATTTTCTAATACATCCCCATAGCGTTTAGAGCAAATTCTATTTGTCCTTCCCCACCCTCTAAACGCTCCTCATTAACCTTCCACTTAGTTCTACCGCTGCCCTCAGCCGCACGGCAGAAGCGGTACCTTCAGCTAACGTTTCCGAGGTCATCTTTATAAAGATTTAAGTATTATGATAGATCGTACTATGAAAAAATTCAAGACCACGTCAGAGATAAATATCCCTGACAAGATAGTCGACCAGGTCATAGGCCAGGAGAAGGCCGTAGAGGTAATAAAGAAGGCGGCGAAGCAGCACAGAAACGTATTATTGATAGGCTCGCCTGGAACCGGAAAGACTATGCTTGCACAGGCGATGGCGGAGCTTCTGCCTGCCGCGGATCTCGAGGACGTGCTCGTATACAAAAACCCGAACGATGAGAACAGGCCGGTCGTGAAGAGCGTTAAGACATATCCGATCCCTCCGGAGAAGGGAAAGCCGCTGGGTGACGGTCAGGGCCGACAGATAGTCCAGAAGGAGAAGATGAAGAACAGGCTCGACTACGGTAGGGGCAAGAACAACATAACCCCCATACTTATGATAATAGTTATAGCGCTCGTGGCCATAACGCTTCTGAACATCTTGCAGGGATACGAGCTGCTAGTATTTGCGGCTCTGATATTGGGAGTCATGGTCTTCGGATCGGTGGCACTCTTTGTAAGCGGATTCAGGAGGGTCGGAGGCATCCTTCCCGGAATGTTTGACACCGCTGAGCCAAAGCTCATAATAGACAACACGGGAATGACGCACGCACCGTTCGTGGACGGGACAGGATCGAGAGCCGGGGCGCTCTTTGGCGACGTTAGGCACGATCCACTCCAGTCCGGAGGTCTGGGAACACCGCCGCACCTCAGGGTTGAGGGCGGAGCGGTGCACAGGGCCAATAAGGGAGTTCTATTTATAGACGAGGTTGCGGACCTTGAGCCAAAGTCGCAGCAGGAGCTGCTTACGGCCATGCAGGAGAGAAAGTACTCGATAACAGGACAGAGCGAGCTCAGCTCTGGGGCGATAGTGAGGACGGAGCCTGTGCCTTGCGACTTCCTTCTTGTCGCGGCGGGAAACCTGCAGGACATACAGAAGATGCACCCGGCACTGAGATCTAGGATAAGGGGGTACGGATACGAGATATACATGCAGTCGGACATGCCTGACACAGACCCGAACCGTGAGAAGATAATAAGGTTTATCGCGCAGGAGATCAAGAAGGATGGAAAGATACCTCCTTTCAGCTACGATGCCTGCATATCGCTTCTCGACGAGGCAAGGAGGAGGAGCGGCAGGAAGGGAAGGCTCACGCTTATACTCAGGGACTTCGGAGGGCTCATAAGAGCTGCCGGAGACATTGCCGTTGAGAGAGGATCGAAGGTTGTAACCCCCGATGATGTACGTACGGCGATGGGACTCTCTAGGCCGATAGAGGCGCAGTTCGTCGAGCAGTCGCTTGAGTACAGGAAGGACTACAAGATCTTCAAGACCAGCGGATTTGCGATAGGCAGGGTCAACGGGCTTGCGATCGTCGGCTCTTCGTACCTCTCGGCTGGAATAATGCTCCCGATAGTCGCGGAGGTCACGCCTGCAAGCTCCAGGACCGAGGGCAAGCTCATACCTACGGGAAAGCTCGGCAAGATAGCACGAGAAGCTGTCAAGAACATAAGCGCAATAATCAAGAAGCACATGGAGAGAGACGTGGCCAGCTATGACATCCACGTCCAGTTCCTGCAAACCTACGAGGGAGTGGAGGGGGACAGCGCAAGCATCTCGGTTGCCGTGGCCGTGATATCGGCTATGGAAGGGATACCCGTTGACCAGGATCTCGCAATGACGGGCTCGCTCTCGGTCAGGGGAGACGTGCTGCCGGTGGGAGGAGTGACTAACAAGATAGAGGCGGCATTGGAAGCCGGGGTCAAGACGGTGCTGATACCCGACACCAACATGAAGGACATCTTCCTTGGCAAGGACCAGCTCAAGAAGGTGAAGATAATATCGGTAAAGAACATCGCCGACGTGCTCGAGCACGCGCTGAAGAAGAGCCCCAGGAGGGACGCGATGATCAAGGATCTCAGGAAGTACATAACCAGCGACTCGAGGGAGAGGGCACCTCTCATCGTGAAGGAAGGGGAATGACCATGGCAGCAAAAGGAAAACCGGTCTCGAAGTCGTCCCAGAAGATAGAGGAGATGGGAAAGGAGATAGTCGGAGAGATAAGCGCAGGAAAGAGCCCAAAGTTCTCGACTCTGGCAAGGACAAGATCCAACATAATATTCGACCAGAAGCAGGGGTATCTCAGGCTCGGAAAGACGAGGGAGGAGAGGACATTCCTCAACTACTCGCAGTCGAGAAGGTTCATGCAGACCGTTGCGGTTGCCGCGAAGTGCCACAAGTTCGTCAATGAGAATCTCCATACGACGATAAGAGGACTATTTTACCAGCTCAAGTACTCTCTAGGAGAGGACGTCGATGAGAACGTCTTCAGCGAGCAGTCTGAGTCAAACCCGCTGATAGAGGACATAGAGGTAGCCCTCGAACTGAAGAGGGAGGACCTCAACCTGAATGCAAACAGGAAGGGAGTCCTTGCAGGAAACATGAAGGTCATGGACACGTTCGGAAACGAGAGGCTTGAGATCGACTGCAGCAAGCAGGGAAGGAGCGGTTGGGCCATACCGAGCGACGTAGACAACGACATAGAGTTCGTGGACGTGAAGGCCAAGTACGTCCTGGTGGTAGAGAAGGATGCGCTCTGGCAGAGACTCAACGAGGACGGCCTCTGGAAGAAGGAGAACTTCATACTTATAACCCCCCAGGGGCAGGCGGCAAGGGGAACTAGAAGGCTGATAAGGAAGCTCGCGGACATGGGCCTTCCGGTCTACCTCTTCACCGACTCGGACGCATGGGGATGGTACATCTACTGGACGATAAAGACCGGGAGCATAAACCTGGCATACATAGGGAGCGACGTGGCCACGCCTGAGGCGAAGTTCATCGGCGTGACGATGTCCGACCTGGACAAGTACGAGTTCCTGAACAAGATGACGATAAATGCGAGCGACGTAGACCTGAAGAGGGCGCAGGAGATGCTCAACTACAGCTGGATAAGCAAGAGCAAGGAGTGGGTCACCGAGCTGGAGAGGATGATAAAGAGCAAGAAGAAGCTCGAGCAGGATGCGCTGCAGGGGCCGAGGCTCACCTTCGTCGATGACTACATAAGGGACAAGATAAAGAACAAGGAGTTCCTTCCTTGACTATTTCTATTTTGCAAGGCTGCTCGGGCAGATATCCTTTAATACGCAATCATAACAGTTACGGTTGCGTGCGCTGCATGTATCCCTTCCCAGCTCTATGAAGAGGTTCGACGTTCTGCTCCACTCATTCTTAGGAATCTTTCGCATCAGGTCCAGTTCTACCTTTGCAGGATCCTTGAATCTACTCAACCCGAGCCTCCTTGACACTCTGCCGCAGTGCGTGTCTACCGCTATCCCTTCGTCTATTCCGTATCCCTCATTAAGTATGACATTGGCGACCTTCCTGCCGACTCCCTGTAGCTCCATCAGCTCAGGGATTGTTCTTGGAACTTTTCCGCCAAATTTATCTAAAAGAATCTCGGCAGACTGTTTCAGGTGCTTGGCCTTTGTCTTATAGTAGTTCAGGCCGTTTAGCTCGCTCTGCAACGTGCGTAGGTCTGCATTGGCGTAATCATCGAACGTCCTGAAATCCTTAAACAGCCGGGCGGTAACCTTGTTGACCTGATTGTCATTGCATTGGGGGGAAAGAATCGTGGCTACAAACAGCTCTGTTATATTTTTGTGCCTCAATTGCGTATGAGGGTGCTTTCCATACCTCTTTTCAAGTCTACCGATTACTGTTTTTATGTAGGATTTAGTCTCCATGGAATTACTCGGTTAGCATCTACCAACATCTCCAGAACCCAATATCCAGATCTTCATAATGCCACCACTAATTATAGGGAGCTGACATTCTTTATAATAGCTCTGCATTTGGCAGATCAATATAGTCAGAGTCTTTTGTTAGTAAATGTAAGCCGCATATGTTTGCGGTTGCCAGAATAAACGAGTCGAGCATGCCCCACTTGTCATTTGTCTTCTTCCTTTCGAAATTGATTTCGCCGGCAAGAATTGCTATGTCTTCGGTCAGGTCAATTATAGAACTGCCTCTTTTTATAGCCTCCATAAGTAATTTTGTGTCATAGTTTTGTTTCGTAGACCAGTTGGAGACTTCAGCCAAAGTTACAATACTCGTATAGCATTGTTCTGTCTCTAGTATTTCTCTTACGCGCTTCCCCCTATCGCTGCCATCAAATAGCTCTATCCATGCAGATGAATCCAAAATCAAGAAATCACGCTAGTTTGCCCATCCTGTCTGTCTTTTCTCTTTTGAACGGCTTTGATCCTTTAGTAATTCCGAATACCTTGTCCAACAGTTCCTTATCTTTTTTAAGTATCCCTATCTCCACCTCTTCGCCCTCTTTTATTCCTTGTTCTTCAAGCATCCGCTTGGGCAGAAGTACGCCCAATGATGTTCCGATCTTTCTTACTTTTACTTTGAACATGTCTCCCATAATATCATTATAATTTATTATAATAGACATATATAAACCTTTTGTAATATCCTCATCTGGTAATAACATAGGCGCCATTAGGGGCGTACGCAATATACAGATTATTCGAACCGTTCATTGCAATCCCGCCGACTATCGAGGTGTAGCCGAGATATCCCGAATCAAGTCTTTGCGATGAAAACGAATTTGCGTAAGCCTGGACCGATATAGTTTCGCCACTCTGGTAGTAATAAAGTTGGATGGATGAGATGTTCTCAAGACCGGCAATGACGAAAGTTGTGCTTACCATTGCGATTACTATCGCCAGCATAATACAGAATCCATAGAGGGACATTCAACCAGCAACGGAAATGCAAAGGGGCATGGCCAAACCATTTATAGCATAGGGGAAGCATCGTATGATACCCGGGCTATTCTCATTCGGATTTTCTCCAGGAACCGATATGCTTATCGATCTTACACGATAGGTAAGCAGGTAGCCTTTGAGATATTGATCCATACACAGCACATTTCCGGAAACATAGTTTTCAAGACACGCAGACGCCGTCGCGTTATGCAACATGTTGTTTAACAGATCATAGTCAACAATAGAAGACGTAAGATTCGCACGCGCGTAAGTATAACCATGGTTGACTGCGGAGATACGCCCGTCTAGAGCTGCAACAACTGAGAGCGAGAAGAGCAGCGCGATTAGCGCTTCGAATGTTGCGAATTGTACTTTCAATCAATCAGCTCTCGTTTATTGTTATTGCAGACCCGAGGTAGTAGATTGTTTGATTTCCGATCCCAGTATAACCATTAAGTTTGATGCTTATCACGTATGAGAACGGGTATGGGGATCGGCACATGTATTTTTGGCCAGATACACTGCATTGGGCAGTATTAAGCGGCTTTGACGATATGAGATTTGATAGATAGTCTTGATATGAGGTAATTGCCTGGCCAATTTCAGACTGTATATCCGAGGAAACGCCGCTCTTGTTATAGTATCCGAGCGTGC
The DNA here is from genome assembly GCA_021791075.1 of Microcaldota archaeon. Lineage (GTDB taxonomy): Archaea > Micrarchaeota > Micrarchaeia > Micrarchaeales > CABMGC01 > JAKAVK01. The sequence goes on along the minus strand of JAJYXH010000006.1, from coordinate 17,341 downwards.
TGTAGAGATTCTGCCGTGCCTGGAAGTATGCCGAGTATGCTGATTGATTTAAGGGTGAGTACTTTCCGTTATATCCAAGAAATTCCTCGCTCGGAGGCTGGAATTGGGCAGTTGCATTAGTCACATGTAAGGTTCCGATGACCTTGCCATCCGATATAACATTTGCGTATCCAATGTAGTTTGAGACGTTTGAGATAAAGGAGCCGTAAGGTGTTGCTATGTGCATCTGAAAAGAGTAAAGGTAGGAGGGTGCATCAGGGTTTATTGGGGTCACATTGTATCCTGTCGGATTCGGGAGTACGCAATAGGTTAGCGTCTGGCTTCCGCCATTTGTGAAGCAGTTCATCGAGAATACCATATACTCCCATCCGTTCGAAGTGCCGCATTGTACGGTCATGTCAAGATTGCCGCCGAAGAATCCAAGCTCTGTACAGCGGTTCTTCTGGTATGTTGAGAAGAGGCTTGTGGCTCCAAGCAACGGATAGGAGACCGTCTCGTTCCTGTTAGAGATGTACACATCCATCTGGCCGTTTTGGTATGACTGGCTGGCAGCTACCGCGTAGGTGTGGATAGACTTGCTTCCCGATACGCTCTTGTTTAAGCAGGTGAGAGTATAATTAACGAGGAGGAGGTCGGCACCGGCAACTATCGGTTCGAAACTTGTGCTTGTTATATAGAGATTTGAGAAGTTTATGTAGAGCGAGTTCGCGTTAAGCGCAAGTGAATTTGACGAAATGGCGATCCTGGCTGTGCCCTTCTTGCAGCCATAAAAGATCTCTTGGAGCTCGCTCTGGTCTCCTATCGTAGAGTTGAGAGGCATATAGAGGCTCAACGAAGGAGAGCCGGACGGATTGCTTCCTATCTCGGGCGGTGATATGGTGGTAGTGTTGAGGCCGTCAAGCGCGCTCTTCTGAACGGCTATCTCCTTCCCATACATGACGACAAGGCCAACGCTGACCAGGCTGATCGCGCTGAGTATCAGCAGAAATTCTATGCTCGCCTGCATCTTAGTCATGTGAAAACCATGGTGTACATATTGCGCGGCAGTGGGACAATCCTGCACACGGAGTCGAGCGGACAGTAGCCGTAGCCATTATACGGGATTATCGAGACGGATATGTTGTACTCTGCGGAGAGCATCCCGGAGATGTCGACAGCCGTAGTGTAGTTTGCACGCAGCGTGCCAAGCGCCACGACTATCTGCTGGGACGAGTCGTAAAGGTTGAGCATATGCGATTCGTAGGCTCCAGCGGAGAGAAGATATGCCATATTCGAATAGAACGATACCACAAGTAGTGTTATCGCAAAGAGCGCGACTGGAATCCCTATCGCCAGATCAGCGTATATCAGCATGGTAAGACCTTACGGGCCGACTAGGCAGCTGCATGAACTCAAGAGAGAGTTTGAACTTAGTAGAGACGCGTTCTGGTCGGAGGAGAGGATCCCGGATGAACCGCGGGCAGAGGCATACATCCCAACCGCAAGTGATGCGGAGTACAATGCAAGGAGCAGCACGAGCACCGCGCCGACCATTATCTCCACGCTTGCCTGCTCCCTCATCTCCCGATCACCCAACTGCCTGAGACGTATGAAACCGTAAAGTTGGCGGACCGGCCATCAGGGCAGAGGATGCCTTGTTGCATGCTTATGCCAGAGGTAAGATAGTAGGTTCCATATGTGTTCTGTATCTTGTTCCCGGATATCGTAGAGTTGCACGCCCCTTTAGGCACATATAGACTGAAGGATGACGCTCCTGATGACAGCTCCTCGTTCAGTGAGTTGATGAATGAGTAGAACCCCAGTGAGTCTACAGATAGGCTTATGTCAGGCCATTTCGATGCAAGCATAACCACCCCGAAGAGTAGTGCTATTCCTGCAATGGCCATGTAGAGCAGTAACTCGAAGGAGATCTGCAGCTTCACCAACTCACCATCCGAACGGCTATATCACGTTGCTGGAGAGCTTGCCGAGCTGCTCGGAGATCGCCGATGTTATGCTCATGTTGGTGCCGTTTATTGCCACGTTGGTTGGCACAGCTCCGCGCAGCTTTACCACCATCACGAGGGCCATCACGATGACGATGCTCGCGGCGGCTATCATCATTATGTACTCCAGCGATCCCTGTCCCTTCCTGCTCTTGGCTGAGAGCAGCAGCGCCCTTGCATGCAGAGGCACAAGTCCTTCCACAATTTGTCTTATTTCCATGTTTTCACCTATATAGCGTAAGTTATGTAAGTTGCAGAGGAGATCAGAATGAGCAGTGATATCGCGAATGTGCGGACTATGGTGGAGAGATTCTGGATTACGGGCAACGTTGGCCTGTTTATGAATGTGCCTAGGATCGTCACAAGGAGTATGTAAGACGCGACATCGTAGATGAAGTCGTGCTGGAGCGCTATCGATCCCTGGTTGACAAGGCCGAGGGACGTGATCAGAATCGTCGAGCTTATGCCTCCGAAGAGGGGCAGGAAGAATGAGACGCCGAGGAAGGCTACGGACTGCATACCGCCGATCTTGGAGGCTATCCTGTTCCTTGTGCTCAGGGATCCCTCGAGGCGCTTGCAGAAGCTTTCTATGTTGGCCTTTGCGCTGCTGCCCGCGGAGAGGCTGCAGGCCATTATGCTTAGGAGTTCGGATAGATGCGCGTTCCCTGAGACTTTGGCCGTAATATGATAGTCTCCGAGCCTGAACCTCCTTATCTCGAGCCTCACCTCATCGGAGAACGAGTATCCCTTCTTCACTGCGGCCTCGGCAGATCTGATCAGGCCAAGCCCGTAATTTCGCAGTACGTCCTTTGCAAAGACTGCAACCTCGGCGTCCTTCTTGGCGTTGCGGTGCCTGATGCCAAGCGCAAATGAGACTATGATTCCGGGGAGTAGGGCAAACGGGGTTATGGACCACTCCAGGACCAGAAATATCATTGCGGATTGAGTTAGCAGTAACATTATCTCTATATTCTTAGCCATACAATCGCCTGTTCAGAAAGACGGTTCCAATAAGATACATGAATGGAAGGACAATGAGCATGGCCATCGACAAGAGAAAGAGGCTGCTGTCCCTCTGCGTGAGAACTATCCCACCCATGAACGAGAATATCACGAATGAAGGAAGCACGGTGGCGAGAAACATGTTGACAGTGGCATACTTCTGGATCGACTCTTCTACCCTCGCCTTGCTCTCCGCCACTGAGTACTCGTACGAGTCCAGGGCCTTGCGTATCGCGTTGTATGCGTCTTTGTCACCCGAGTCACTTAGTCGCTGCAGAATGCCGCACCCGCTCCCGCTGCAGGCAGACGAGAGGGCCCAGCCAAGGCTCTCGCCCAGCCTGACCCTCCTTGCAGCACTCTCCATTATCCTGCGCGCCTCTGTAGAGTCGGCGTTACGCGCCACGCGAAGCATGGTGGAGTACGTTGTAAGCTTGTTTGTCTTATAGTAGAGCATTGAGTAGAGGCACTCTATAAGATCCTCCTCGAGGGCTTTGGCCTGGCGCCCAGACCTGGTCTTCAAGAAGAGCAGCGTCGATAGTAGAGTGAGTGGCATTGAGAGCAGCGAGTTGTATGCGATATATTCTAGCGAGACGGGGGGATTTAAGTCGGACAGGATTGCACCCATTATGAAAGATAGTAGGAACGCCGCGACTATCGCAAAAAGTATCTTGTTATCGATTTTCATGGTCATCCGTTTATGTATTCAGAGATCGTCTCGCTGAGCCGTGTTACCGGCATCGACCCGGATCCGTGCTTCTCTAGAAATCTGGCCCTCTTCTCAAGTTCCTGCATCGTCTTTCTCATAGAGAATCCGTACTTCTTGCTGAAAGAACCGATGACCTTTGACTCGGAGAGCGCACCCTTCTCGAGCCTTCCGTTGGAGGCGATCCTTACGGAGTTCACCATATCGCCATCACCAATAGCCACGCCTTCCATGGTCTCGGCCCTGCTGAGCCACTTGTACTCGTAGATGCTGGAGAGGCGTCTCCCCTTGAAGTCGCTGTGAGCCGTGTGAATGGAGAGGTCGAGCATGCTTATACTCCTCGTCTCTACGCCCATAGGCTTCACGGAGAGCCGCTTTATCACTCCAAGCGGATCGTCGTTGCAGTGCATTGTAGTCATGAACGGTATGCCTATGTTCGAACCGGCGAATAGGTCCTTGGCCTCATCCCCGCGTATCTCTCCGACAACTATCCTGTCAGGCCTGAGCCTCAGCGCATTCAGCACCTGCTCCTTGGTTGTCACCCGGTACTTCTCGCCATAGAGGGCTATCACATTGGTGAACGAGTCGTTGAATTTTAGCTCGTTTATGTCCTCCTCCACGGTCACTATCCTACTCCTGAGGGGAACAAATCCGGAGATTGCCGTGAGGAGCGTTGTCTTTCCGCTTGCCGGAGCTCCGGCAATCACCATATTAAGGTCGGCATCGACGGCAAGCCAGAGATAGGCAAGTGTCTCGGTATCGACCATGCCTCCTTTCAGGAGGAAGTCGAGCGTAACCCTCTTCTCGCCTCCGATTCTTATTGAGGCTGCGGCTCCGCTTATTGCGTACGGCCTTATCTGCGCATGTATCCTTGAGTCGCCAACCTGGACGTCGACTATTGGGGTCTCGTCGGAGAGCTCCTTCTCGCTCTCCGATGCAAGTTTGTTGACATTGTACCTGAACGAGTTTTCATCCACGAACCTGATGTTTGTTGCGCAACGGCCGTACTTCGTCGTGTAGATAGTTATAGGCATCGTCGGAGAGTTTACCTCTATCTCCTCTATGTTCTTCCTATCCGCGAGAAGAATGCTGAACGGCCCATAACCTACGGTATCGTGCGCTATGAAGTAGGAGAGGTAGGTCGAGCGTTCTGGATCGAAGTGGTTGAGGAGCTCATCCCTTGCAAGTACCCTTGCCTGGTCGAGCATCCCGATGCCTATCTCCGATTGCGATGACGAGAGTCTCTCGATAACTTTTGCCTTTGCGAGCTCGATTCCGTGGACATCGTTTCTCCCTATCCCGGAAGGATATCCGACAGAATAGAAATATGATCTTCCCGAACGCACTACTGCCGATTCGATGCCTAACTCAGGTCTCTCGACAACTTCGCTACTGTTTGCCTCTGATACCTCGAAACTCATGCCACTGCGGGCCTGCTCCTGAATCGGTGCCCTCTGATTTACGACGAACTTCTTGAGATTTACACGAAATCTTCGCATAGGACCAACTTTTACCTAAATACAAGATATTATACTTAGATATAATAGAAAAAGGTATATATACCTTTCTCCCTCATTGATTAATTGGATAATATTTATTGTACCTCGATTTAACAGCAGGTACAGTAATAACCGGTGCGACTATGGCAAAGATGGAAAAAGACAAGGATGAGATATGGCTATTGAGGAAGCTCTTCAGTAAGCCCAACTATGCGGTGCTCAAGCTGCTGATGGTCAAGGCTCCGAGAACTACAAGGGAGCTCTACACTATATTGGGAAAGAGCTTCACTAGGAAGACGCTGATAATAACGCTGAGGAATCTCTCCATGAACCTCAATATTCTCCAGCCGACGCATATAAGGACCGAGCGCGGCTATGATCTTGGATACAACATAAACCCGAATCTCAAGGAGATAGTAAAGTCGATGGAGAAGTTCGAGAAGACGATAGAGAAGATAACGAACATAAAGGAGTAGTTACTCTGTCAGCTTCGGCAGCGAGACCGATCCCTCTTTAACGACGTTTAGTATGATCTCTATCTGCATCTCCTCGTACGGTATCTTGGAGAGCTCGTCCTTTATGAACCTGTTCAGCTCCTCCATATCCTTGTGCGAGGTCTTGATTATGAAGCTCCACTTGCCTATCGGCTCGTAGACCGCTTCGGCCGTATGCATCTCCGAGAGTTTCAAGGAGAGCTTGTTCTTCTCCTCGGGATTTATGCTCTTCGGCAGTCTCAGGTATATGAGCGCCTGGAAGGTCTTCCCTATCAGCTTTGAGTCTATCTTCGTGGTATGCCCTATTATTATCCCGTTCTTCTTCAGTGCATCGATCCTCCTGTAGACCGTTGCGTTAGTAGTCCCTATCTCCTTGGCTATCTCGGAGAGCTTTGGAGTGAGCATCGATGAGTTCTGAAGCAGGTCAAGTATCTTTATGTCCAGCGAGTCTAGTTTCATCGGATCAGCAGTCGATTGTACCACCTGATAGATGCGTATTTAAATTTATATAGCCGATAGTTAACCTGATTCAGCAGGTAGTATTGATGCCAGAGCTCATGCAGGTAAGCGAGAAGGTCTACAGGCTTACGGAGAAGATAGACGAGACACCGGAGGTGCTCACGGTCAGGTTCGCTCCTGAGGACAACCAGCCGATGACCTTCGACCCGGGCATGTTCATAATGATCTCGGGAGAAGACGCGACTGGGAAGAGATACCTTGCGAGATCATTCTCCATAGCATCCGATCCGGCATCGACGGTCATGGAATTCTACATAGTGAAGCGCGCGCACATAGGTACTGCGATAGAGCATACCTCTCACTTCGTAAACTCGGCAATAGGAGACAAGTACTACGTAAAGGGGCCGTACGGCCAGTTCAGATTCGACCCCAAGGAGAATCAGAAGGTCCTCTTCGTAGCTGGAGGTACAGGATTGGCGCCATTCATGTCGATGCTCAGGCACATAAAGGAGGTAAATTCCGGAAACGACATAGACCTCCTGTACAGCATAAAGTATCCAACCGAGATAATAAGGAAGCAGGAGCTCGAGTCCCTTGCAAAGGAACTGAATCTCAAGACGACGATAACTGTGACGAGACCCGCCCCTGATGACGGATGGACCGGGGAGAAGGGGCACATACACGACGAGATGATAAAGAGACATTCGCCGGACGTGACGGGGAGGACGTGCTACATCTGCGGTCCGCCGGCATTCGTCAAGGCGATAAAGGATGCTCTGATCTTGCTCGGAGTGAAGCCCGAGAAGATCTCCGCAGACGTCTGGGACACGGGAACGTAGCGAATTCTTATATACCAGGACCGATGCTATATAATCATGCTTCACGACGCTATTCTTTACAACAGTCTGGATAACAAGAAGGTTGAGTGCATAGCGTGCGTCAGGTGCTGCAAGATCCCTACGGGCTCGCACGGCTTCTGCTTCGTTAGGCAGAACCATGGCGGGAAGCTCAAGCTCGCTACTTATGGGACAGTAAATGCTATGCAGGTCGACCCGATAGAGAAGAAGCCGTTCAACCACTTCTATCCAGGCACCTACGTCTTCGGGATAGGCACTTCCTCTTGCAACTGGGGCTGCCAGTTCTGCCAGAACCACAACATCTCGAAGGAGAAGGAGATAACAGGAAGCGATATGAGCCCGCAGGAGATAGTCGATCTTGCCATCCGCAGGAATACGCAGGGTATTGCCTTCACATACAATGAGCCGACGATATTCATCGAGTATGCGCTCGATATTGCAAGGCTTGCACACCAAAAGAGGCTTTACACGGTCTTCGTCACGAACGGCTACATGACAGCTGAGGCGGTGGATGAGATGAAGGGCCTTGTCGATGCGGCCGTTGTCGACTTCAAGGGAAACGGCGAGCAGAAGTTCTCAAACAAGTTCGAGATGGTCCAGTCCAATGAACCTGTAATAGAAGCGGCAGTGGCAATGAAGAGAGCCGGAATACACGTCGAGTTCACCGACCTTATAATACCCAGAGTAGGTGACTCGCTTGAGGCATGCGATGCGCTTACGAAGAGGGTCGTCGATGCCATGGGTCCTGGCGCCCCATTCCAGTTCACGGCATTCCATCCGGATTACAAGATGCTCGACTATCCCATAACTCCTTACGAGACCCTCAAGAAGCACTATGACATTGCAAGGAGGAACGGTCTTGTTTATTCTTACATAGGAAACGCGCCTGGAAATCCCTATGAGAGCACATACTGCCCCGAGTGCGGTAAGATGGCCATAGAGAGAAACGGCCTCTATCTCACGAGATGGCTGCTCGGAGATGATAACCGGTGCAGGTCCTGCGGTCACAGGATCCCGATAATCGGCCCCGCGCCGAAGAGCATAAGGTACAGGGAGATCGAGTCTATTTACTAGAGGGTCGCGGAAGTTATTTAAACCTTAACTGAGCATATAATGCTGTCAAACGGCCATAGGAACGGTGTCACACCCGAACCCATTCCGAACTCGGAAGTTAAGCCCGTTCACGACATGAAATACTACCCCTTGGGGCGGAAAAGCATGTTGCTGTTTGGCACTTTTTAAAACAATTAGCGTAGCCTCAGGCTACTTCTTCCTCATGTAGAGCTCTTCTATCGCCGACATCAGTATATCCTTATACCTGTTGTTCGGGAGCACCGAACCGTACCTCAGCACCGCCTGCTTCGCCATGTGACCGTACCTCTCGGCCTCCTTCTTGGCGTAATCTATGCCCCCATACTTCTCTATCACGTTGACAAGGAACTCTATCTCCTTCTTGTTCTTCTCGGCCCTCCCCTTCCTGTATATCCTGTTGATCTTGGTCCTCTCATGCTGGTCCGCGTGCCTGTACGCGTGGAGTATTATCAGCGTAAGCTTGCCCTCATAGAGGTCGCCGTACTTCTGCTTGCCGAAGACCTTCTCGTCTGCCATCATGTCAAGTATGTCGTCAGTTATCTGGAACGCTATGCCTGCCGGGCTTCCTATATCCTGCAGGATCTTGAGCGTCTCTGCGTCCTGCCCCGCGACTATCGCCCCGAGCTGCATCGGGCCATACACGCTGTAGAAGCAGGTCTTGCTCCCTATTATCCTGTAGTAGAGCTCCTCGGTGGCCTTGCTGAGGTCGCGCGTGTTGTATATGAAGTTCGTCTCCACGAACTGGCCCTCGACAGTGTACTGGAGCATGTTGTAGAAGTAGTCGAAGAACCTTCCTCCGGACTTGGCACCGGCCTTCTCCATGTAGTCCTTCACTATCTTCCACATGGCCAGATGCACGGCATCGCCAGCGTTTATCGCTATCTCCTTTCCGTAGAGCTTGTGCAGTGCCGGCTTGCCCCTTCTCATCTCCGAGTCGTCCTCGACGTCGTCGTGTATCAGTATCCAGTCCTCCGAGATCTGCATCGCTGCGGATGGCAGGAGAAGCTCGGACTTCTTTGCGCCGAACATCTCCCCGCAGAGCATGAGCAGTCCCGGTCTTCTATAACTTCCCTGCCTCTCGCTGTACTCCCTTGCTATCATGTAGTGTTCGTAAGGCGGCTTGACCGGAAGGTACTTCATTATCTCCGAGTAGATCTCCACCTTGTGGCTCTCTATGTACTCCTTGAAGTTCATCAGATCAGCAATTACTATTTACCTGTTGAATTCATAAAGTATTTGCAGTATTCGTTGATCGGACAACTCCCGCACCTTGGCTTCGGCCTGCAGTTCTCCTTTCCAAGCTCTACGAACTGCGCATGGAAGTCCTTGTATGTGTCCAGGTCCTCGCCGATCTTGTCTGAGAGAAGCGAACGGAGCTCATCGTAGTCGATCTTCTCGTCTATGCCGTACACCCTGGACATTATCCTCTTCGTGTACGCATCTATCACGAATATCGGCTTGCCAGCGACGTAGAGTATTATCGAATCCGCAGTCTCCCTGCCGACCCCGTTGAGCGAGAGCAGCTCCTTCCTGAGCGCCAGGGTGCTCTTGTCAAACATCTGGTCGAGGCTCCCGTAATTTCCGAATATGTACGATGCGATGCCCTTGAGTCTGGCCGCCTTCTGCCTGTAGAATCCGCTCGGCCGCACCAGCCTCTCGAGCCTGCGGATGTCCATCTTTCGTATCTTCTTCAGATCAACCGCATCCTCTGACTTCAGGTTCGCTATCGCCTTCTCGACATTCTTCCACGTCGCCTGCTGCGTAAGTATCGCTCCGATTATTATCTCGTCCCTGGTCTCGCCAGGCCACCAGTTGAGATAGCCGAACCTGGATCTGAGCCGCTTGTATAGATCTTTATAGGATAGGTGCTTCAAGATCTCGCCTGCAACCTGGGAGAAGTATGCCGGGCTATGATTAGACCTTTATCTCGCCGCTCTTTATCTTCGCTATGGTCTCCATTGCGCTCTTGCCCTCGCACGTGATGTTCATGCTCTTGCACGTTCCGAGCACCTGGGTGACCCGCGACTGGAGCGAGTTTCCGTAGATCGATGCCTCCTTGGCCTTCGCGATCTTCTTGACCTGTTCTAGCGTGATGTTGCCGGCGATCTCCTCCTTTACCTTGGCACCCTTCTGCAGGCCCAGCTCCTTGAGTATCATTGCGCTGGTCGTAGGTGATCCAACCTCGACCTTGAAGGTCTTTGTTCCGGGATCCACGGTGACCTTCACCGGGACCTTTATTCCCTCGAATGCGCCCGTCTTCGCATTGATCTCGTTTATTATGTTTGCGACATTGACTCCCAGAGGCCCCAGCGCTGGTCCGAACGGTGGTCCGCTGGTTGCCTTTCCTCCTTCTATCAATCCGTTGATCACTACTTCAGCCATATTATCACTCCGACTCTGCCTTCTCTATTATCCTGGCCATGTTCGACTTGGTCGTGACTGGGATAGGAACGGCAACATCCATCAGTTCTACCGTGATCTCTTCTTTGGACGAATCAACCTTTATAACCTTTGCCTTGTAGCCCTTGAAAGGACCCGCAAGGAACTCTACGACGTCGCTCACGCCTATCTCCTGGACGTGCTTCTTCGAGAGGAGCATCCTGTCAAGCTCCTCGCTGCTCAGCGCGGTGGGAAGGACCCCCTTTACGTGCGGTTCGTTCATTACAAGCTCCCTGCATGCAAGCTCGTTCTCCGCCTCGACTATCACGTAGCCGCGCATTCCTTCTAGAAGTATTATCGAGTATATCCCGGTGTTAGCCTTCTGCGTCTTGTTCTCCAGTATGTCTGCAGTGATCTTCTCCTGGCTTGACGTTACTCTTACAACGAAGTACACATGAATCACTTTTTATACTATTTCCTTGGTTAACTCTTTCTATGATCGGCATCAGGGTGCTAAAGAAGAACGCCGAAGCGACGTCCGCCTATCTAAAAGCGCATAAGCTAATGGATAAACAACATCTAGTATTTGGTAGACGTGAATTTATATACTTTCCTATCATCAGTCCGGGCCCTGATGCAAGGAAGGCGTTGAAGAGGCTCGGCGCCATTGAGGTGAACGAGCGCTTCCGCAAGCGCGAGTTGGGCGTGGACTACAGGGCACTTTTGCTGAACGAGCTTGGCAAGAAGGAGTATGAGAACGCGGTCAAGAGCTATGACTTGATAGGCGATACCGCAGTGATAGATGCGGAGCCGAGGCTTGCGAAGAGGATCGCGAAGGTCATAGCCGGAATAAACAGGAACGTGAAGAGGGTGGTAAACAAGAAGGGTGCGGTCACTGGGATCTACAGGACGAGGAGATTCACTAATGTCTACGGGAAGAGAGGATATGAGGTTGAATACAGGGAGAATGGGATAACAGTATGCCTTGACATAAGGAAGGCCTTCTTCTCTCCGAGGCTCTCGTACGAGAGGAAGAGGATCTCCGAGTCGGCGAGGGAGAGGGAGAACGTGGTCGTGATGTTCGCTGGAGTGGGACCCTATGCCATACTGATAGCAAAGGAGCACAGAAGATCGAGAGTTGTTGCAATAGAGCTCAACAGGTCCGCATGCGCCTATCTAAAGAGGAACATATCGATCAACAAGGTCGACAATGTAACTCCGGTAGTTGGTGATGTGAGGAGATCCGCCAAAGAGTATAAGGCATTTGCGGACAGGATAGTCATGCCGCTCCCGAAAGACTCGTATGAATTTCTTGACGCAGCCCTTGAAATGGCAAAGAAGAGGTGCATTATGCACTATTATGCCTTCGGAGACAAGGACGACCCTTACAAGGCACACATAGATAGGATAAGGAAGTTCTTCGCAGCGAGGAAGAAGAGAGTGAGGATACTGTTCAGGAGGGTCGTAAGGACCTACTCTCCGCTCGAAGTCGAGGTTGTTATAGACTTTCTGGTATACTGAATCGCCGAATCGGCATTTGTCAAGCTATATAATACTTTTTATCCAACTAATAGCGAGTTAGATGCCAGACAAACGAAAGGGACAGTCGGTAATAGAGTTTCTTTCGACATACTCATGGTCCTTCCTGATTCTTGCGGTCTTCATGGCTGTTGTTGCAAGTTACGTCTTCACAAGGGGCGCCAACAGCTTCTCTCCATCTTACTGCTACATCAGCCCCGAACTCCTCTGCCAAGAGGCATTCGTCATGACCAACTCAAGCGGCTCAACAATAACCCTGATATTCATCAACAATCTCGGGACAGGGATCTCGTTTGCCGCAAACTCATTCTCCGTAATGCCCAGCTTCGGCCAGCAGGTGCATTCTGGGCTGTGCTATCCTGCCAACGCAGTTCAGGGATCGCTTGTCATATGCAATGCATCTGCCAGCGGATACTTCCCAAGCCCGGGGCAGCAGCTTGAGCCGACGTTCACTGTTACTTACAGTATATGCCAGAAGACGTGCCAGAGTCAGCTCTACAACACATCAGGTACTGGAACGGTATTCGCATCGGTCTATCATGGCATAACCTCAGAGGTAATGCTGCTTGACTCGCCTACAACAGGCAGCATAGCGGTTCAGGGTGTCAGATACCCGAACGGAGCAGAGATACCGGTCATATACGGGGTGCATTATACCCTCTTTGGGGTCCCTCCTTCCGGAGCAACCTTCAACAGCTGGCAGACCACGGGCAACGTGTTTGTAGGCAGCGCGTCTGCGCAGAGCACGAGCTTCTATGCGAATACGATGGGGGGCACTCTAACAGCAAACTATATCAGATGATTGCACGGAAGATGATGCATACCGATTGAAATTCGGTAGATAAAGAGCTCTTGATTCAGCCATCACTTGACAATGCTTCCCTTGTACGGCTTCCCCTGAATTGCCGCGTCGAGCGAGTTTATGTCGTCGCTGACGAACTTGATCTGGATCTCGGCCCTCTTCGCTATCTTGCTCGCGAACATGTCGAAGATGAAGTTCGAGCCTGCAATCCTGTTGTCGTACTTGAACGCGATCTCGAGGAGCTTGTCGTGAGAGAGCGTCTCGAGCTTCCTCGCCCCCTTCTCAGAAGGGGGACGGTCGTAGACGTAGGCGAGTCCGCTGACGTTTATGAGCATCTTGCAGTTCATGGCCTCGCACGCGAGGGCGCATACCGCATCTGTAGATACCCCTGGAATGAGTCCGCCCATCACAATGATCTCGTTCGTGCTCGTCGCCATCTTCAGCTCCTCCATGCTCGTGACAACGTTTGGATAGAGGTCGAGGCTTGAGAGCAGGTCCTTGAGTATGAGCGCGTTGATCCTCGTGAATGCGATCCCTATCTGGTCAAGCAGGGAGTTGTTCGAGATTATGCTTCTTGTCGAATTTATGTACAGTCTGCTTGCATAACCTCCCCCAACCGTTATTATGAACTTGTACTTGCTCTGGTATCTCTTGAGCAGCTTCTCGAGCTTCTTGATGAAGGCGACGTTTACCCCGCTCTCCCTCGATACTATCCCTCCGGTCAATGAGATGCAGATTATGTCCATCAGATCACAGAGTCGAGCTCCTTTCTCCTTTTCTTATACAGGTATAATATTATAGCCTTTTCGATGAGCAGTTTGTTCTTCGCCTGCTGCCAGACGATGCTTCTCTTCCCGTCAAGCACATCTGAAGTTATCTCCTCCCCTCTGTGCGCAGGGAGGCAGTGCATGACAACCGCACTCCTCTTCGCGTAGCCGAGCATCTCGGAGTTTACCTGGTATGGCTTGAATAACTTCCTGCGCATCTCGGCCCACTTCTCCTGACCCATGCTTACAAAAGTATCAGTGTATACGATATCGGCATCATTCAGCCCCTTCTTGGGATCGTCGAATATCTCTACCTTGCCGTTCTCCCTTGCAAGATTTACATACGTCCCGTTGGGCTTGAATCCCTTCGGGCCTACGAGCGATATGGATGCGCCGATCCTCGTGGCCGAGACCATCAGCGAATTTGCGACGTTGTCGGATATGTCGCCCACGAATGCGATCCTTGCCCCATCGACCTTTCCGAGATGCTCTCTTATCGTATATAGGTCGCTGAGCGCCTGGCACGGATGCTCCATTTCCGTGAGCGCATTTATCACCGGCGCGTCTGAGGACTTGGCAAGTTCGACAAGGTCTGTCTGTCTGTACATTCGTGCCGCAACCATGTCAACGTACGATCCGAGGACCCTGCCCGTGTCTCGGACCATCTCGCCCCTCGAGAGCTGAGACGTGCTCGCGTCTATGTATATCGTGTTGCCTCCGAGCTGGATCATCGCGGCCTCGAACGAGACCCTTGTCCTTGTCGAAGGTTTCTCGAAGAGGAGCGCGAGAACTGTTCCTCCATCTACGAATGAGTAGTTGCCCTGCTTGAAGTGGTCCGCGATCGCGAAGATCTCCCCGATCTCCCTTCCTGAAAAATCAGCCGAGCTTAGGAAGTCCATGGAAGACTACCCGAAGATGGACCCGATTCCCTGTTCGCTCTCCTTCCTTTCGGACTCTATGTCGGATATTATCTTCGACTCGAGCTCGGGGCTCGCCCGCTCTATGCTCTTGATCCGGGCCTTGAGCTTCTTCTCTCCCTGCTCAAGGAAGTCGTCCTGGGCGTTTATGTACAGGTAGTACTTCTCCCTGTCAAGGTTCATGGAGATGCCGTCCTTGAGAAGGTAGTCCTGCCTCGTGAATATGACGTTTGCGTCAGGGTTGGACTTGAGCTCTAGGAGCTGCTGCTCGTTGAGGCCCTTGTCAAGATAGGGATCGTACTCGAGGAGTTTCTTCAATGCGCCTGAATCGGCGGCACTGCAGATATAGACTCGCTGTGACAATGTATCACGCCAGCCTTGCGTTTATGCAACCGTCCTTTCCGGGTCTGTTGGTCACTACAGCCTTGCCGAGCTCCGTGTCTATGACCGAGCCCTTCGTTATTATGCTAAGCCTTGCGAAGTTCCTGTTGTCCTTCGATTCGAGTATCGACTTTATCTTGGCCTTCTTGAAGCCGTCCTTGAGCCGTATGTTCGCCATGGCCGCGTACATCAGCTTGCTCCTGACCGTCCCGCCGCGTCCCCTCACCGGCTTGGTGTGGTCCTCCTTCCCCAGCTTCGTTGCGACGAAGTAGCCGCCCATCTCGTGGCGCCTCTTGTCCCTGTTCTTAAGCTTGAGCTTGCCGCTGCCGTTGAGCTTCCTTACCGACTTCCCGTGAAACTGCGATCCGAATTGGCTCATTGTAATCACTATGGTTTGATATTAGCAATATTTATTTGCATCAGAGGATTTTTAATGGTATCGCAGGCCTGCAGCTTCATACCTGGATCTCGACGACGTCCCCATCCTTTATCCCGAGCCTGTTCCTGAGCCCGACGTCAGAGGCGATCTCTATGACGGTCTTCTTTGATCCCTTCTTCTGCTCTCCCTTGCTAGTCCTGAGAATGAACGCCATTATACCGTTTATCTTGCACGGAAGAAGATTCGCAGAGACTGTGCCACTGAAGTCACCCATCTCTGTCCTCGACCCTCCCTTCGGAGAGGAGAATTTCGAGAGAAGCTCGATGTTGAGTGTGCCAGGATAGAACCTCATTCCCGTCTTCTCTGAGTACTCCGCGAGAAGCCCCGGTATCGAGTCGATGCGGTAAGAGAAGGTTCCGAGGCCGCTGACTACGATTCCCTTCAACTTCGTGTGCTTCGGGGCCGGCATATGATCATCTGGTCGTAATCGGGAGTTATCACCTATAACATTATAAAGTTTTCACGGCAATATGGTTACGGTGATGTTATGAAGATGATGAACAAGGTACTCGGAGCACTGGACAGGATACTCGATTTTGAGGTCGCTTATGCGCACTGCGACATACCGTGTGGCATATACGATCCCCACATGGCGCAGATGGCAGCGCACACCGTCATAAGGATGGATATGCTGATTGCGGATGCTGAGAATGTCGGGATAAAGACTGCAGAGGACAGGAACAAGATAATAAGGTACATAATGGTCAAGGAGGAGCACGCCGAGATCTGCAAGCACGAGATCGCGGTTCTCTGGGGGGACTACTTCAAGCCGGAGCACGCGAAGGCGAATCCGGAGCTGCACGAGCTCGTCTGGAACACGCTCAAGCTGGCAGGGAAGGCCAAGCAGAGCACAGATGTAAAGGCGGGCGAGGACCTGCTTGCAAGCGTGCAGAAGGTAGCGGAGATCTTCTGGAAGACGAAGAACGTAGAGACCAAGAGGGTCAAGTCCTTCTATCCCACGGAGCGCGAGTTTGTCTATCCGAAGGTCTAGTCCGATGCTGACGCCTCCGATAAGGATCTTCAGGGTAAGCGACAGGAGCATGGAGCCAGCCGTAAAGGAAGGGGATTATCTGATCGTGAGCAGGTGGTACCGCAGGCTGAGGGTTGGTGACATCGTGGTGCTTAGGCATCCAACAAAGAATATCTCGATAGTGAAGAGGATCTCGACGGTCAGCAGCAACAGTGTCCACGTAATAGGAGACAACAAGGAATTTAGTGAGGATAGTAGAAAGTTTGGAAGCCTAGATATGGAAAGAGTTGTTGGGAAGGTAATTCTGCGATTCTAAAAGGAAGAGTTTCCTACAAAGATTCCATGCAACAAGTACGTCTTCAAGAGAAGTCATAAAAGTTTGTTAAATTCGTCAACCGAGAGGCCTGCTTCTCTTATTATTGCTCTTATCATTCCCTTCCCTATTGGTTTATGTGCTGGTACCACTACCATCGCATCATGTGTTCTTTCACCAAAAAGAGAATTGTATCTCTCGTTGTCAACAAGATGCATGATTATATGGCTACTGTGCTGATGACTTTTCCGATATCCTATCACGGATAGGACCTTTATTACCTTATCATAATTCAATGGCGGTAATCTGGACATCAAATGCACTATCCCTATAGTGCCAGATTGTGCCTGTAGTTACCTAGACGCTTATCTGAATGGTTGCTACTGGAATCGGATCGCCGTGTTTCTTAAGGGCTTCGAGATATGTTTGAATTGCCTCCTTTACATTAACCATGAGTTCCTTCTTGGTCTTCCCTTCTGTAGCGCAGCCAGGGAGATCAGGTACCCTAGCGACGTATATACCATCTTCGTCCCTTTCTATTATGACTCGGTACTTCATTCTCCTTCCCTACATACTTATCTTATTGTAAAGTGATATTAAAGCCTTTCTGTGATATGGGGTGTGGGACATAAGTCCTTTCTTTAACGTTTAATAACAATTATGTATGCCTTCTGTCCGATGTATGCCTTAGGTGCATCTATTTTTGCAGAATTCCCAAATTTTGTTATTTCTTTCTCGTAGAA
>JAJYXH010000022.1 GCA_021791075.1 Microcaldota archaeon | reverse complement strand
CAGTATGCAGACGCAGTGCCAATAACGATAAGTGTAAATGCAACGCACAGTGACCCGGCCAATGCGATTGCAACACCGTCATTACAAGGCGTGGCTTTCAGTACGGACCTGCTTGAGGTTGACGCGCACGGCATAAATCCCCTGCAGGCAGCGATAGCCCAATCGTCAGTCATTCCTGCATACACAAGCGTGTCGACGCGCGTGCCTGGCCATGGCAGATTGGAGACGCAGGCAGTGCAGGTAGTCGGGCATCGAGCCGTGCGGTCCTCTCAGATCGCATTTGAAGTGCCGGTGATTGTCCGGAAGTCAAGGAACATTGAGCCGCATACCATGGCGGCGGAGGGCGATAAGATTGCGGTACGGATGCGGATGCTTGTGGAGGAGAACGCAATGCTCAAGGCAGAGATAGCTTCCTTAAAGGCCAGGTATCCGGAGATATCACCCGCATTGCCTGGGATGACCATCGGGAATAAGCACGGGTTGAAGGTATTCCTAAGGGATGCGATTGGACCTAACGCGAGCAGCGACATTACACGCACCAAGTTACGGCAGGAGAATGATTATGCGGGATTGACAGCCCTGGATCCGGATGTCAGACATGAAGCGGCGGGTAATGGGGCAACAACTGTCGCAATTGAAGGTCAGTTCACTGCCCAGACCATGTTGCAGACAGCGCGGCCTTCACTGATCTCGATCCAAGGGTCGGGCATAAAGCCGGATCTGGGAGGAGCGGTCGGGGAGAAAGGTCAGTTCACTGCCCAGACCATGTTGCAGACAGCGCGGCCTTCACTGATCTCGATCCAAGGGTCGGGCATAAAGCCGGATCTGGGAGGAGCGGTCGGGGAGAACATAGTCCGATTAGACGGCAAAAGGGTAAAGATGCTTCCCGCACTACTGAAGGACAGCCCCGCCTTCTTCTGCCACTGCAGCTGCCATGACCGCGGCAGATGAATGGCAGCTTCTCAGAGTCCCTTCAGCTTTGATGAAGTCTTGGCCATTCCGCCGAGTATCTCCGCAACCTGGACGATGAATGCATAGGTCATGGCACTTATCAGCGCAGGGTAGAACAGTGTCGAGAGCCAGAACGGTGCAAGGGCATTCTTCGCATTAGATATCGCCTCTACAAGCGGGGAACTTGGAGAGACCGAGTTCTGGACCGCATCGGGGCATGTTGCCGCCCCGGCCTCGCAGCCGCCGTACTCGCCAAGCGCCTGGGTCGTGGCTTGGAGCTGGCTCGTCGCGCTGGTGCTGGTGTAGTAGTAGGCTATTGCGAAGAGAATCGGCATGAAGAAGTAGAATCCTATTGCTACGGCCATGAGCATGCCGCCGAGGTGCCTTGTGGGGATGAATGCCCTGAATAATACCCCCGGGATCAGGAAGACCGGAATGGCGGCATACATCATGAATATGATGAGGTAGAACTCCAGATGGAGAGCCATGAATCCTGGCGTTATCAGATCAACAAGGGACCATGCGGGCCAGAAGAAGCTGTATAGAACTGCGAACTTCAGCACCGGGCTTATGACCTCCTCCTTGTTTATGCATACAAAGCTGCCGGGCAGTTCCCCCTCGCACGTCACTATTGTCTGCGTGGCATAGAAGTAATCCGCCGTTGCCACAGGGTAAAGCGTGACGAAGAGGTTCCCGGTCGTGTTTATCGTGGTCGAGATATAATGAAGGGCTATGCTGTAGGGACTGAATGATCCAACGAAGAATCCCGGGATTATGCCGAATAGTTCCGCTGACACAAGTGAGAAGAGGATCACTATGAGAGCGGTGGCGATAGCCTCGTACATCTCGCCTGTACCGAATATCCTGAGCCTGTCGCTCCTCAGCGCTATCCCGAACATTATGAGCACGGTGCCTATCAGGAAAGAGAGCAGGGTGACTGCATAAGCTATCGGCATCCAGTTCTTCCATGCCTGCACCGCAGCCTGGTTTATGTTGTTGCAGTACCACGGCGATATTACGGTTACTATGGCTGCGGAGCCAACGGCGCTGGGATTGGAACAGTATTGCTGGACAGAATTCCCCTGAGAATTGACAGTTCCAACAGCCAGAGTGAAAGCAGCAACTAACACGATCAGCGTGATGCCGGTCTTCAGGTGCGTCTTTCGGTTCATTGCCTCACAGAATTCTTGTCAACAGTGAGAGGAAGTCCATCCTCTCGCCGATCGATTTGGAGAAGTCAACTATAAAAGCGTCGACCACGGTAAGATTGAGAAGAGGTATAAGCGACAATCCCATCGCAATCAGACCGCTGTAGATCACGAATGACCTGAAGATAGGGAGTATGACAGGGCTTGCCGTAACGGCAATTATGGCTCCCCCCGGATTTAGGGTGAATATGTCACTCACAAACGCTCCGATTGCGCCAAGGATCCTTCCTATAAGAGTCTCCTGTCCGCCGCAGAGCGAATCTGGAATTGGATTAAACGTGCATACGAACTGGTGCCCAGCAATCTGTATAGAATAGTCCAGGAACCCGTATGAGATCGCAGTCATCAGCGGATATATGAATCCTATGCCTATGGCAAATGCTATCATGGCTCCGCCGAAAGTCCTTGTTATGCCGAACGACCTCGCCACGAGGCCAAGTGACATCAGTATTGCGTATATCAGTGCTGATGATGCTATGAGCAGCATTTGAACCTGCGACAGTATGAAGAAGATGTAGAGCATGTTGAGCATCGGTATAACGTAGTGGAAGGTTGGCGATATGGGCAGAAGCTCTATGCTCGTGCTTATTCCTATTCCGGTATCGGTCACGCCTCCCTCGTCGATTGGCGGTATCTCGTTCGGATTGTCGGTTGACTCCGGTGACGGCTCGTCGGCGACCTCCCCGACACCACCGGCCCCCACACCCGCACCCTCAGCAGCCTGGGAAACCTCACTTATTGGAGACAGGGATCTCGGAGGAAACTGGAAGCCGAGCATCGGGGCTATTGAAGTCAGCCCGGCCAGATAGTAGGTATAGACATTGAACGTAGAGACGGCTCCGTTGTAGTTGTTCATGTCGCATAGCGAGAGGAAGTAGAGATTGCTGTACATCGATGGGTCCGATGACAAGGCTATGGTCTGTGCCAATGCGGAATTGTGAGCGGGATTGCACTGGTTAGGCACAATGCCGAGGCCTGTGAACGCGCCCGTTATTGGGAAGGTGAAGATAAGAGCGCCGAACACGAGGAATGCGAAGATAAAGACCAGTGACGACATCTCCTCGTAGAACTTTGTTCTTATCCATGTCCTTATACTTGTCTGTCCCAGTAACGGGCTTATAATATACATTACCCCAAGGACGCTGGTGACAAGCAGCACGGCCAACGCGGCTATCTCAGGCGCAAGTAGATACGGCGAGAACAATATGTCTGTAAGGGCCATCTCATATCACCTTGCTCAGCACACGGTTGCTTTGAAGCGATGGTGCACCAAGCACGTCGCCCAGGAATTCAAGTAGATCGTATGATATAATAAATGATATCACAACCCCGAAGAACTGCAGAGCGGAGTACGTTATCTCTTTGGTAAAGTCCCCAACGTTTGCGAGCATTGCGTCTCCGAAGCTAGTTCCGCCGGTTAGATAGCTGAAACCTACCCCCAACAGCTGGCCAGTGGACGACTTGAGCGCGCCGGTGATGCCACCTGACTCGCAGAGTGATGAGGCTGCCGCATTCGACCCTGTGCCGCATATGCCGCCTGCTCCGGAAGTGCTGCCTATGCCTGCAAATGAATAGAGCATTGCCGGGAAGATTATATAGAAGGCTATGAACAGGGCGATGAGCGATCCGCCCGCGGCGCGCGTCCACGGAAGCGTTCTCAGCGCTATCCCGGCATAGAAGAAGAGAGGAAAGAGGAAGTAGATTATGAAGAGCATGAGTATGAGCATGCCACCCATCTCCAGGAGTGCGAACGACATGGCCTCCTCTGACCAGATGGCGGTTCTCAGGGTCTGCGC
This sequence comes from Microcaldota archaeon, assembly GCA_021791075.1. Classification (GTDB taxonomy): domain Archaea; phylum Micrarchaeota; class Micrarchaeia; order Micrarchaeales; family CABMGC01; genus JAKAVK01. The sequence goes on along the minus strand of JAJYXH010000022.1, from coordinate 763 downwards.
GCCCTCAAACGGGGCAAATGAGACGCCAAATCCATTCGGCATTACCTGAATGTTTACGTAGAAGATTATGTTTAAAACAAAGAGCTCGTAGACCACCCCGACGTAGTTATCGAGATTTGCCCCTATCAGGTCCTTGTTGTAGTAGTTGCAGAGATTGACAAACATCTGCTGTGTGCCGAGGGACCCACTTATCGGGGCCGCCGCTGTCGCGCCGCTGCTGCTTACGGCCCCGGAGGCTATGTTTGAGAGGAAGATTGCCGAGTTGTTGAATAGGCCGAACCCGCCAACCATCACGATTGTTATGATAACGACATTGGCAAGGGTCTCAGCGTACTCGTTCTTCACGAAGACTACGAGCTTGTTTATGCCGAATGCGGATCCTATGCCATAGAGTATTCCCAGGAGCGAGAGCATAATCAGAACTATTGTCATCGAGTCTACAAGCATTGGGGTGAACCCCCCATTGCCGGATTGACTGCTATCGAGATTCAACAATGAGGAGTTAACCAATGATGTCGTGCTCACGGCGCCGGTCTCTCCGCCAATCGCAGTAGCGCCAGAGGTGAAGAGGCTCCGGCAGTCGAAGAATGGGGTGCCTCCGCTTGGTGCCGGCGGGGCCGGAGATGGGGTCGAACTTGCGCTTATTACATGCACCAGCAGGGCTGTAGGTAACAGGACAAGAACTGCCAGCATCATCAATTTCACTACATGTCTCATTATATGAACCTCCCGAGCCCCACTAGATTCGTGTCCCCGCCGAGCA
>JAJYXH010000052.1 GCA_021791075.1 Microcaldota archaeon | reverse complement strand
GTTTCTGGAGTCCTGGGAAGTTTTACAGGAGCGTCGGAGATGTGGACCTGGAGACAGTACGCCATTACGTCAGGGCGCAGGACCACAGGCAGAAGACCCTTGCGATGTAGTGGCGTTGCGTGCGAGGGCGTCCGAATCCGCACCCTTTAGGGTTTGCGGAGGGACGCCCGAGCTGCAAGGGGTTCATAAGGGGCGAAGCCCCTTATTTCAAGCACTCCTTCAGGTAGCCTGCCCTCCGGCCCTTCTCTTCGAGGCTCAGCGTCTGTATCCTTCCGAGGTCTTTCAGTACCTCCTTGGCAACCCGCTCTATCTGCGGTACAAGGACCTTCGGCTTCACGTGCCTGTACATAGATATCCTATCCGCGATATCAGTGCCGGCATTACTCCTATGCCTGACCACGTCTGCGACCCTCTCCATGCTCTTGCCCGATCTAACAGGGAGCGCCGCCACTTATACCTTTTTCTACGAAATCGAAGGGGTTTATCGACGCTATTATATATTTTCCGTGTGCATAAGGTAAGCGTCTGATTGTGTGGTGAAATGAAGAGCGAGTCGAAGCCAAGCGATGTTACGATAGGCCTGATACAGATGTCGTCAGGCGAGGACACTGGGGCAAACCTGAAGAAGGCAGTGAAGAAGATCGAGGACGCCGCCGAGAAGGGCGCGCAGCTGATATGCCTTCCCGAGCTCTTCAGGTCGCAGTACTTCTGCCAGGAGGAGGATCCGGGCAAGTTCGACCTAGCCGAATCCATACCTGGCGAGACAACAAAGGCCATCTCGGAAGTTGCGAAGAGAAAGAAGGTCGCCGTCGTTGCCGGAATCTTCGAGAAGAGGGCGCAAGGTCTCTACCACAACTCCGCAGTGGTCATGGACAGCGATGGATCCATCGTGGGCAAATACAGAAAGATGCACATACCCGATGACCCTCACTACTACGAGAAGTTCTACTTCGCACCGGGAGACCTCGGATTCAAGGCCCACAAGACCTCCTATGGAAATGTCGGCGTGTTGATCTGCTGGGATCAATGGTATCCTGAAGCCGCCCGGCTCACGTCGTTGCTCGGATCGCAGGTAATATTTTACCCAACCGCTATCGGTTACTTCCCCGAGGAGAAGAAGGCCATGGAGGGAATGCGCGATGCCTGGGAGACCATACAGAGGTCTCACGCCATAGCAAACGGCGTCTTTGTAGCATCCGTGAACAGGGTCGGAAGAGAAGGCACGACAAACTTCTGGGGATCGTCATTTGTTGCAGGCCCGTTCGGGGAGATTCTGGCAAAGGCGAGCGCCGATAAGGAGGAGACGCTCATAGCGAAGTGCGATCTAAAGTCGATCGATGAGACCCGGCACGCGTGGCCGTTCCTTAGGGACAGGAGGATAGACGCATATCACGGTATAGATTCAAGATTCTTGGAGTGAGTTTTATGTCTGAAGAGGTTCCATTCGAGCTCGGCTACAGGATGCCTGCCGAGTGGGAGGAGCACAAGGGCACGTGGATCTCCTGGCCCAAGAACCCGCTCACATTTCCGGAGGACATACTCCCCTCGGCAGAGATCGCGTACGCACAGATGATCAAGGCCTTATGCGACAACGAGATAGTCCATGTCTTGGTGGACAACGGAGAGTACGAGAAGAGAGTGATAAAGATTCTGGCAGAGAGTGGCGTGATCGCGGACGAGGAGAGGATACAGTTCCATGAGATCCCGACCGGAGACGTCTGGTTTAGGGATTACGGACCCATCTTTGTGACGAGGGCCGGCGCTGATGGCGGCGATGTGGCATTTACCAACTGGGGGTTCAATGCCTGGGGCAACAAGTACGACGACCTTCTCATGGACGCAAAGATTCCCGAGCAGTTGCCTCTGGGAAACATGCGCAGGTTCAAGGCGCCCATGGTTCTTGAGGGCGGATCCATCGACGTTAACGGGCTGGGAACGTGCCTTACCACGGAGCAGTGCCTGTTAAACAAGAACAGGAACCCTGGCCTCGGCAGGGATGGGATAGAGAAGAGCCTCGGGGAATATCTCGGCGCAACGAATGTGATCTGGCTCAAGGAGGGAATAGCCGGGGACGATACCGACGGGCACGTTGATGATCTGGCAAGGTTTGTCAATCCAAACACTGTCCTATGCGCAGTGGACGAGAACGAGTCCGATGAGAACTACGGCGCGCTGATCTCAAATCTCAGGATACTCGAAGATGCAACCGACCAGGACGGCAAGAGGCTGAAGATAAAGAAGCTTCCGATGCCTGGAAAGGTAGATTACCATGGCCAGCGCCTCCCGGCGAGCTACACCAACTTCTACATCGCAAACAATGCGGTCCTTGTGCCCATATTCAAGGACAAGAATGACGGAAAGGCCCTGAAGATAATAGAGGAGCATTTTCCGGATAGAAAAGTCGTCGGCATTGACTCGAGTGCCCTGGTTGCCGGATTTGGGGCCATCCACTGCGTGACGCAGCAGGAACCGTTTCCAAATAAAAAGGTTTAGGCTCCTCAAATATGATACAATGACATCAAAAAGCAGATCCTATGAGCCAGAGTATCTGGGCGCAGTTCTGACCGGGATAGCCCCAAGGTCAGCCGCAACTTCAAAAGTCCACAGGTCATACCGCGACGGAAATGCAGCAGAGTCAGACTTCAAGGAGGCTGTGGAAAAAGACGCGCGCGAACTCGTTTCAAGGCAGAATAACTTCGCATTCTCCTCCTACGGACAGCTCGATTGGCTCGACATACTCAGGCCGATCGCCAAGACATTCAAGGGATTCGCATCAAGATCGTCATCGGGTGAAGACGCTGTGGGGCCCGTGACCAGATGGTTCAGGACCAACACCTTCTACAGGAAGCCTTTGGTAAACGTCAAGATAGCGTGCAAGGGCAATGAGCTTTCAGAGTCCGTGCCAAAGTCGGATGGAAAAGGGGTCATCTTCCTTCCAGCGCCTTACTCCTTCGTAAGACTCGTTGAGAATACGTTCTACAAAGACGAGAAGGAGCTTGCAATGGACTACTCTGTTGCCGTATCGAGGAGCCTTCAGGCACTTCACAAGAAGGGCTACGGCTGCGCAATTCTATTAGACCACTATGTCGGATACGAGCAATCGAGAGGCACATTCAACGCCCCATCATGGTTTGGCGAGTCCGTGTCAGCGATAAAGTCTGACGGAATGCGGATTGGCATACACTTCCCGATGGCAGAGGCAACACAAGCCGTTGCCCTTGCAAACTCCTCCAATACGGATTTTGTCGGGATCGACGCTGTCTTCAATAGCGACGTCTCTATAAATACCGAGAAGGATCTGCTACTCGGAGTGGTGGACGGGGCAAGGGTCGGAGTAGAAGACAGGGAGACGGTTGAATCAACTATAAGGGGCTTCATAAGCAAGTCCAACTTCTCCGGGCGTTACTACATAGGCCCGAATGACAGGCTGTACGACGTGCCATTCGAGGCGGCACTCAAGAAGGTGGACCTGCTCTCAGGAATAAAAGGCGTATAATGTGGAGAAATTGTTTGTAACACAGGAGATCGGAAGCATACAGAGGCCATTATGGAGGCAGAAGCTGGGCGTCCAGCTCGACAAAGGGGTCGTCTCCTCGGCATTGCTCTGGGGGGAGCGCCTGGGCGTCAGGGAGGCAACGGAGCTTGTAAACAAGTCGCGCACGGGTCTACTACAGAAGAAGGCCGAGCTCAGCGAGCCGGAGAAGAACCGCATAATAGAGATATCCTCAATCTACGCGATAAGGATGCAGGAGGTTGCGGGGCTCGACAGAGTCTTCAACGGCGAGCAGCCGAGGACTGAGATGTACGACTTCCTGGCAAGATATGTGAAAGGCGTCAAGCCTGCCGGAGTACTCAACTCGTTCGATGCGAACTACTTCAGGAAGGGCATCGTTGAGTCTAGAGTATCCGTGATGGAGGAAGGGAAGGGCTTCTTTGTCGAGGAATTTGAGTTTGTGAGAAAGCACACGGACAGGGTTACGAAGCCATGCCTTACCGGACCATACACTATGGCAGACTGGTCCTACCTCGAACACTATAGGACGGAGCAGGAGAAGAAGGGGTCGAGAGGCGGAACCATGATTGCGAATGCAAGAAAGAGTGCAGTGATCGACTTTGCCACAGAGGTCCTGAATCCGGCCGTGCTCGCACTTTCAGAAGCAGGTGCAAAGGTCATACAGATAGACGAGCCCGCGGCGGCCACAAACGAGGGCGAGTCGGAGCTATTCGTCGAGGCCCTGAACTCGTCTTTCAAAGGCGTGCCTAAGGGCGTCGAACGATCCATCCATCTCTGCTACAGCAACTATGCGTCCCTATTTCCGGACCTTGCTGACTGCGTTGCCGATTCATACCTGATAGAGTTCACGAACCACGCATCGCCGACGAACTTCAAGCCTGAGCAGGTTGACAAGGGTACGTTCAAGGCGCTCCAGCTGTTCAAGGAGTACGGAATGAAGGCGAAGATAGGCGTCGGAGTGATAGACATACACTCGGATCTTATAGAGACGCCGCAGGTGGTTAGGGACAGGATACTCTATGCCGCAAGGATACTCGGAGACCCTTCATTGGTGCAGGTCAATCCAGACTGCGGCCTAAGGACAAGGCGCTGGAACGTTGCGTTCGCAAAGCTGTGCAGCATGACAGAAGGGGCGGCTCTTGCCAGGGCCGAGTTCGAGTGATCCGATGCGGCTGATGCTTGAGGTCGTGCCGCCGTCAAGGAGGGCATCGCCCTCCAAAACCAAAGAATCCGCAATGCAGATCGCCGAACTTGCCAGGACTATCGGCGGCGTTGAATGTATCGACATACCCGAGATCGTGGAAGAAAATTACCAAGGTGTGCCGCTGTACAAGCACCTCGACACGAGAGAGTTCTGCTTGATGCTCAAAGAATCGTGCGCAGCAGCATGCATGCCAAACAAGATAACCGTATACTTAAAATCGAAGGCTGACCTTGAGGCATGGCTTAGGGAGAGCGTCTCACGGTATGGGATCAAGAACGTAGTCTTCGTGGGCGGGATAAACAGCAACAGGCGGTACTACGGGCCTTCCGTAATGGAGGCGAATGAAGTGGCAGTTGGAGTGAAGGGACTCTCCGTCGGAAACATATGCCTTCCGTCAAGGCCAGGAGAGCTCGAGAGGCTTCTCGCAAAGACCGCCGCAGGTGCATCATTCTTCACTACACAGGCAATCCTGAACGCGGAGCAGACTGTAAGGCTGGTGCGCGAGTACTATGACGAGTGCAGGAAGAGGGGGATCGGGCCGTCAACAATATTCCTCAGCTTTCCCGTAGCGACGAGCGCTTACGATATAGACTTTCTCCGATGGCTCGGCGCCGAGATGAACGAACGTGATGCCGCGAGGCTGGCCAAGAGCGCAGACGTGGAGAGGGCGTCGAGGGAACAATGCTCAAAGGCATTCTCAGAGATCGTCGACTCTTTGCATAAGGATGGGGTAAAAGTCCCGATAGGGGTCAACATAGAGGCGCTATCTGCGACGAATCTCGGAGCAACCTGCGGCATGGCCGATGCGCTACGTTCGGTATCAAAAATATAGTTCTTGTAAGCCGACCGAGCAGAAGGGTAGAGGCAGATCAGAGTTCGATCTCAAAGCAATGGCCGTCAGCGTGCCCAGCTTCCTTTATGCAATAGTGCACCATGGGTCCCATGCCGCACACGGCAGTCTGAACGCATCTCATATCACAGTCCACGTATCTTCACTTGTTAGATCACAATTAGCTGATCGGGTTGGGGCGGGGCAGCGGAGAAGAAGGGTTGGTCGTTGGGTGGGTTGAGCTTTAATCGGAACTTTTTTCCGTACCGCGTGCCCCGCAGTATATGTTATGCCTCAACCTCTATTTATATCTGACCTGATTGGATAACGGCTTTTCCTCGTAAGTGTGCTAAAATTCCAAAAATTAAACGTAATATACACTATCTATGTGTGTTATAAACATTGAAAATATAACGAAATATTTAAGTATCAATGTGTTATAAATATACTATGTGGCAAGTCTACCAGACCCAATAAGGCGAACCTTAGAGAACCTAAAGAAGGGGTACCAGCCCCCTTCCTACCTCGTATTAAGAAGGATAAACGGAAAGTATTACGTCTACAAGGACATGCGTCCGTGGGACAGCGAGAGGAAGAAGAGAAAGACCATATCGGAGTACCTCGGACGAATAAGGGACGACGGGCTCTTCATAAGAAAGGAGTCGTCCAAGGAGGACGAGCTCGAGAATGCAAGATCGATCATAGTCGCGCACGGTGGAAGGGTCGAGATGCCAAAGGAAAAGCGGGCGGAGGAGGCAGTTCAGGAACAGACCACTCTCAGGGAGGTTGACGAGAAGATACTCACGATACTGAGCATGAATGCGAGGGCGACTCTCCCGTTCATTGCCAAACGCGTGGATCTGAGCGTCTCGGCAGTCGAGAACAGGGTAAAAAATCTTGAGAAGAGGCACGGAATAAGATACCTTGCCGAGATAGACGTGGACCGGCTCGGGTTCTTCAAGTTCATAATACTTGCCAAGTTCCTCGATAAGGTTCCGGATCCCGAGACGATAAGGGCCATAGCTGAGAAGGACCCGCGAATACAGCTGGCGGTGATGCTGACCGGGAAGAAGTACGACCTGCTCATGTACATGATCGGGGAGAAGAGCATGGAGATCACGTACCTCATGCGCGACGTGGTAAGCAGGGCAAGGCTCGGCGAGTATCCCGCCGAATGGCACTTCATGACGTTCTACGAGACATACGGCTTTGTCCCGCTGAGGAACGAGTTCCTCGAGACGCTGAGGGAGAAAATAGTAAAGAAAGGCAGGAAGAACATTGACGTCCTGGCACCGAAGAGGGAGCAGATATTCGAGAGGGAGTTCGCGGTGCTCAAGGAGCTGAACAACGACGGTTCCATCGAGTTCACCGAGATAGACAGGAAGTACGGCTTCGACCAGGGCCGCTCTCAGTACGCATACGGAAAGCTGGTCGAGGATGGAATAATAAAGCGGATAACCCTGAGCATGGAGAATGTCCCACTAAAGTACGTGGGCATTGACTTCCTCAAGATAACCGAGCTCAAGGACTACTACGAGACCAGGGTGCCGTTCCTCGAGACGTTCATAAGGGGGACGGACACCCTGCTGACATCATATCTGCTGGCCGGGGACATCGGCTCGCCTTACGGGAGCATCCTCTTCAAGCCCGTATTCAGGGACGGAGAGCTTGAGGAGCTCCGGAAAGACCTCTCCAAGGTGAAGGGTCTGGAGGTTGAGACGGCAACGGTAACAAAGACTATACTTGGCAAATTCTGCTACAGGAAGTTCGACGGAGCATACTCGGTGCAGCAACAGGTGCTGGTGGATAGGTATGGATACAAGCAGGCAAAGAAGCCTGAATACGCGGAAGGAGCGGCTAAGAAAAAGCAGTCAATGTGGGATCTGTAGGGCGACTAACCTTGATCTCGAATGCAATTATCCCGGGTTTAAGGTGCACCGCTGTGTCCAGTCTTCATCATTTCACCTGTATTACTATTATCTGTTAAACGATTTAAAAGGCTTTCCTAAGACCTGTTTACCCTGACATTTCAGAAGTCCTTGACCATCCTGCTTCGTATTATCCTGTCGAGCTTTGAGGCCATGCTCTCCCTTCTATCCGGGAATCTCACGACCCTGAGCTCGCGCGTAGAGAGCCGCACGTCGAACTTCTCCCCAGGCTTCAACTCTGCTATCTTCTTTCCGTCCGCGTCGAGTATGCCGACGTACTTGGCGACCCTTATCTCTATCTTCCTGTTCGCGTCGATTATTATCGGGTTGTTGTACGGGCCGTCAGCATTGAGGAATGTAAGGCAGAAGACGTTCGGGCTCAGTATTATCGGACCTCCCGCGGACTTGTTGTAAGCCGTGGATCCGGTCGCGCCAGATATTATTATCCCGTCCCCGCCCATCACATAAGGGTATATCTCCGACCTCGTCCCTCCATTCACGTCGTATATCTTGAAGTTGACCTCCTGGTGCATATTCCTCAGCGAGACCTCGTTCACCGCGTAGTGCTTCCTGCCCTTGTACGCGATCTCTATCTTGTTCTCCAGCTTCTCGACGACATACGCCCCGGCCTTGAGGCTCTTTATCACAAAGTCGAGGTCGGCGAGAGAGAGGTCGGCATAGTATCCGCTGCTCCCGGACTTGTTGCTCCTTATCGGCAGGATCGGACCGCCGAACTCCTTTGCCGCGCTGACAAAGGCGCCGTCGCCTCCGACAGCTATGCAGATATCTCCTTTATCTGATACCTTGAACGAACTCCTCAGCTTCCTCAGCTGCGGGAAATTCTCCGAGTACACAAGTTTTATAATCATCGTGTCATCTACTTCTTTCCATAGAAGAAGTGCAGCGGCCTTCCGAGTGCCGCCTCCGCAGCCTCCTGAATTGCCTCAGAGAAGGTGGGATGCGGATGTATCGTGTCGGCGATGTCCTCAAGCGTGGCTCCCATCTCTATGGCAAGTGCAGCCTCTCCTATCATCGCATTCGCATCCTGCCCAACTATTTCCACGCCCTTTACAAGATCATCCCTGTCGTAGGCGATCTTTACGAATCCGGTCTCCTCCCCGAGCGCTATAGCACGTCCAACTGCAGTCATCGGAAACTTCGTCACTGATATTCCTTCACCAGAGAGTGTCCCGGCAATCGCAACCTCCGGGTCTGAGAAGATGACCGCAGGAACAACCGTATTGTCATAACCCGACTTCATGCCCGAAGCGACCTCGGCGGCGACGACCCCCTGCCGTATGGCCTTGTGCGCGAGCATCGGCTCTCCAGCCACGTCTCCTATTGCCAATATGTTGGGATCCGAGGTGGTGAGCATCCCGTCAACCGTCACGAATCCCTTCCTGTCAAGCTTCACCTTGGTATTCCCTAGCTCCAATCCCTCCGTATAAGGCGATAGCCCTATCGCAACGACTATTATCTCGGAAGCTATCTCCTCTCCAGTGCTGAGCTTCACCGATGTTGCGGAGTGCGATACCGGCTCTGCGCCGGTGTGCACTTTGACACCAAGCTCCATCATGCGCTTCTTCACGAGGGCCGCGGCATCGGGATCAAAGTGCGAGAGGACATCCGATCTTGCTATTATGTGGACCTCCGAACCGAACTTCGCAAAGAGCGTACCTATCTCGACAGCAACATAAGATGCGCCTATTATCGCCATGCTCTTAGGTATGTGGTCGAGCATGAGAGCTTCCTTGTAATCTATTATGTTGCCTCCGAAATCGAATCCGGAGAGCGGAACAGGCGTGGAGCCTGTCGCTATTATCGCCTTCTTGAAGTCGAGCGATGTCCCATTAGTTAGCTGGAGCGTATTCGATGAGAGGAATGTCGCGGTCCCCTTCACGACCTCGATCCCGTTCGACTTGCAGAGAAATGCGACCCCGTCCTCGAGCCTCTTCGAGACCTGCATCCTCCATTCGAGCATCCTCTTCGCATCGAGGCTCACCCCACCGGCGCTTATCCCGAACCGCTCCGAGTTCCTCATCTGATAGAAGAGATCGGAGATGTGAATGAGCGTCTTCGAAGGTATGCATGCATAGTTGAGGCAGTGCCCACCTAGCTTCTCCTTCTCCACCACGGCGACGTTCAGTCCTAGCTCTGCTGCGCGTATCGCCGCAACGTATCCTCCTACGCCGCCGCCTATGACTGCAAGATCGACTTCCTCAGGCAGGGATCCCATCACCATGTGCTCAACCAAGAATCTCGAGGAACTCGGGATCCTCCAAGTACTTTATTACCGCGTTTCCGAACGTCACCGCCTCTGCGCCATCGACGACCCTGTGGTCAAAGACCAGCGAGATCGGGAGCACCTTTCCGACCTTCACCTGCCCCTCATCGACAATCGGCATATCACGTATCAGATGCACGCCAAGTATGGCGACCTCCGGCGGATTTATTATCGGCACCGAGAGGAACCCGCCGCCAAGGCTCCCGATGTTCGTTATCGTAAATGTGCTGTCGCGCATCTCTTCCAGCGTTATCGTCTGGTCCTTTATCCTCTCGTGTAGAGTCTGGATATCCTTTGCTATCTCGATTATGCCCTTCCTGTCGGCGCCCTTTATCACGACGACCTTCAATCCGTCAGGAGCTTCCGCAGCAAGGCCTATGTTATAGTACTTCTTCAGTATGACCTCCTGCCTGTCGTGGTCGTAGCTCGAGTTGAATCGCGGATTCTCCTTAAGCGCCTCGACTACCGCCTTTATTATGAATGGAAGGAAAGTCAGCTTCACGCCGAGCTTCTCGGCGTTCGCCTTCTCCTTCTTTACGATATCGTAAAGGTGCGTCGCATCGACAAGGTCCATGTGCGCCGCGCTAGGTATGGCCAGCGACGCCTCCATGTTCCTCGCTATCGCCTTCCTTGTCTGCGAGAGAGGCACTCTCTCCACCTCGCCTTCGTGGCTTTCCTCAAGAAGCTCCGAGAACTTAGGCACCTGCTTCACACCCTGCGGCTGCCCTCCGGCAAAAGACTTGACGTCATTCTCAAGCACTCTTCCCTCCGGTCCGGTGCCGGTGACTTTAGAGAGGTCGATCCCCAACTGCCTTGCAAGATGCCTTACTGCCGGTGTTGCCACTATCTCCCTCTGTGCCTGGGTCTCAGCAACCTTCTCCTCCTTCACGGGCTGCTTCTGCTGTACGGCTTGAGGCGCTGCGGCCTCTTCCTTTATGCTGCTCAGCTCCGAGTCCTCTCCAACATAAGCGATCACGTCGCCGACCTTTACCGTGGTGTTCTCCTTCGCGCCTATCCTCACCTTCCCGTTTATCGGCGAAGGCAGGTTCACCACCGCCTTGTCTGTCTCTATCTGCACTATCGGCTGGTCCTCCTTTACGGCGTCGCCGTCCTTGACCAGCCACTTCTGCACGCGCCCCTCAGTTATTCCCTCTCCTATATCGACAAACTTCAATGTCTTCATCGCTACGCCTCCATAACCCTGTCTATTGCCTGTGAGATCTTCATCGCATTAGGAAGATAATACTTCTCGTATCCGGGGAACGGGTACGGAAGGCTGGGCGATGCGACGCGGACTATGGGTGCATCAAGTTCGAAGATCGCCTTCTCGGCTATCCTTGCCGCGACCTCCGCCCCAACGCCGAAGCTCAGCGATGCCTCGTGAACTATCACGACCCTCCCCGTCTTCTTCGCGCTCTCGAGTATCGTCTTCTCGTCAAGCGGGTTTATCGTCCTGAGGTCTATTATCTCGGCATCCACTCCCTTCTTTGCGACTACGTCCTTCACTATCGGCATCATGGTGCCGTAGCTTATCACAGTAAGCGCCTCTCCCTTCCTTGTGATATCAGCCTTTCCTATCTCAACCTCGTAAGCATCCTCGGGTATATCCTGCTTGAAGAGCCTGTAGAGCTTCGTGGGCTCCAGGAATACGACCGGATCATTCATCTTCATTGCCCTAAGCATGAGCCCCTTCGCGTCATAAGGCGTCGACGGTTCTACCACTATGAGTCCGCCCATGTGCGAGTAGTAGGCCTCGGGGCTCTCCGAGTGGTGCTCAAGAGTGCGTATACCACCGCTCACCGGGGTCCTTACGACCATCGGCACAGGAAACGACGACCGTGTCCTGGACCTGTACCTTGCGGCGTGGTTGACGAGCTGTCCGAACCCCAGAAACATGAAGCCTGCGAACTGTATCTCGGGTACCGGGTGCAGTCCGGCAAGCGCCATTCCTACCGATGCGCCGAGTATGCCCGACTCGGCGAGCGGCGTATCCATCACCCTCTGCTCCCCGAACTTGTCAAGAAGCCCCTCGGTAACCCTGAAGACGCCTCCGTCCTTTCCTATGTCCTCGCCGAGAAGCACTATGTTCTCGTCGCTCCGCATCCCTAGCTCGAGCGCATTGTTGATCGCGGTTACCATGTTTGCCTGCATCACTTACCACCTTCCTGCCAGAAGTTGTTCTTCTCGGCGTCATCAAGCTCGTCCTGCAGCGTCTGCGGAACAAAGCTGTACACGTTTGTGAATATGCTTCTTGGATCCTCCTTGAACTGCTCCGCCCTCTCCACTGCGTCGTCTATCTCCTTGGACTGCTGCTCCGAAGTCTCCTTCTCCATCTGGTCATTCCATAGTCCCTTCCTCACCAGATAGGCCTTGACTCTCGCCAACGGGTCCCTCCTCTCCCAGATCTCTACCTCGGCGTCTGGTCTATACTTTGTCGGATCATCGGCCGTGGTATGCATGCCCAGCCTGTATGTTACGCACTCTACAACCGTAGGACCAGTCTTCGCCTTGTCTATCGCATCCTTGGTCGCCTTATATACGGCAATAACGTCGTTCCCGTCAACCTGTACTCCACCTATCCCCGCTGCAAAGGCCTTCTGCGCAAGCGTCTTTGCGGCGCTCTGCTTCCCCCTCGGAAGGGAAATGGCCCACTGATTATTCTCTATTATCACTACAAGCGGAACCTTCCAGACTCCGGCAAAGTTGAGCGCCTCGTAAAAGTCGCCCTCGGAGGTCCCGCCGTCTCCTACATAAACTATCACTACCGCGTCCTTCTTCTTGTAAGTCTGCGCATAAGCCATGCCTACCGCATGCGGCATCTGCGTCGCAACAGGCACTATTATCGCCTCTCCGTTTACATCCTTCGGAAGCTGCTCCTCGTAACCCCTCCAGTAAAGATACATCCACTCCAGTGGAAGTCCCCTCATCAGGAAGACGCCGTGCTGCCTGAAGTTAGGAACAAATATATCCTGCTTTCTCATCGCATAAGCGCTGCCGATCTGCGTCGCCTCCTCTCCCAGGAGCGGCGCATAGGTGACGGCCCTTCCCTGCCTCTGCAGGCTCAGTGTCTTTGCATCGTTTGCCCTGGCAAAGAGCATGTACTTGTACATCTCGAGTATCTTCTGGTCGTCAAGGTCCTTTGGAAATAGCGATTGGTCTACATTTCCGGTCTCGTCCATAACCTGTATGTACTCAATCTCCCCCTCGAATGCTCTCTGCTCCACACAAATCCCGACTAAGATACATATCTAATGGAATTTTTATATAATGTGGCGTAAATCCCGTGACCTTCAGTTTATGGCCCTGACTCAGGAAAATCGCATTCCTAGTCTTCTGCATCTTTCAAGAATCACATCACTATCCGCCCTAACCACATCATCATTATCAATTATTCCTGCTGCAGCGAGCAGAGATCCCGCACTCTCCTTCGCTATCCTTACTCCGACAATGCTCGAGCCGTGCATATCTGCGCCTTCGAATTTTGTCCCTCTCAGATCCGCGCCCTTGAGATCGGAGCCCCTCAGATGGGCCCTCGAGATATCCGCCATCCGGAGGTCGCATCCCCTCAGAAAAGAGCCCCAGAGATAAGAGTCCACAAGTCCCGCCTTCTTCATCCTTGCATATCCGAAATAGACCCCGCTCGCATTGACACCGCGCATCATCGCACCGGAAAGGTCAGCATAACCCAGGTTTGCCCCGCCAAGATTTGCAATCTCAAGACTCGCGCCGTTCAGTCGTGCATAACCAAGATTCGACCCGCCAAGATTGGTCCCATGGGGTCTCACCCCGCTAAGATCTGCATGTCTCAGCGAGGCGCCACCGAGGTTCAACTCAGAGAGATTATAATTGACTGACTTAAGATCGGACCTGAACCTTTTATTGTCGTTCTCAAAGTCATAGAATCCAGTGGCAATCCTCCTTGCCATCTCCGACTTTCTCCCCTTAAGATCCATGCAACCGGTATCTAATCTCCATAGCGTGTTAAATAATCTCCGCTAGCCCATCAAAATCAAGAAATCTTACCGTTGCGTTTCGAAACAATTTTATAATTGACGGGTACAATATAACTCTGGAAATCGGAAGGGACAGCGGGGATTTCGAAAGTCGATCAAATGGATTCATTAATACTGTGCGGTGGATTTGCAACGAGGCTGGAACCCATAACCCTATTCGTTCCAAAGCCGCTTCTGCCGATAAGAGGGAAGCCCATAGTGGACTATATTCTTGAGAACGTCTCGAACAACAGGGTAAATAGGATAGTGATATCCACGAACAGCAAGTTTGCCGACCAGTTCCACTACTGGAAGGTGCACAGGGAAGCGGTGAACGGCCTCCACAACAAGATCGAGCTTATAGTAGAGCCGACGATGCACGACGGCGAGAAGTATGGCGCCATACGGGGGATAAACCACTCCATAGAGAAAGCTAATCTCAATGACGACCTTATGATAATAGCGGGAGACAACTTCTACGACTTTGACCTATCCAAGATGACGGAGCACTTCAACAGGTCGAGAAAGCCCACGATAGCGGTATACGACGTAAAATCACTCGACGAGGCGAAGCGCTTCGGCGTTGTTACGCTCAATGGCGACAAGGTTGTCGGGTTCCAGGAGAAGCCGGAGCATCCCAGGTCCACGCTCATAAGCACCGGGATATACATCTTCCCGAGGGAGCTACTCGGGAAGTTCAAGGAGTACCTGAACGACAAGAACAATCCGGATGCGCCGGGGTACTTCGTGCAGTGGCTGATAAAGTACTCGGAGCTGGAAGCCGTGGTATACAAGGGCAAGTGGTTCGATGTCGGCACCGTGGACACGTACAAGAAGGTCTTTGACATGAACCTTACAAAGTATGCCATGAAGGGTTAAACATTCACTGTGATGGTTCCTGGGCTCTCGAGCTCCGCAGGCCCCTCGAGGGTTGCGTCACCGTTGAGATAAGAGACCCTCAGATTCCCTCCGTTGCATCTTACTGTTGTCTCCTTTTGGGAGATCCTTCCAGTCTCAGCTGCGGCAACAACCGCGGCTGTGGCTCCGGTTCCGCATGCCGGAGTCTCGCCCTCGACCCCTCTCTCATAGGTCCTGATCCTTATCGTTTCCGGATCGATGATCTGCACGAAATCAGCGTTTGCGCCCTCCTTGCCAAAACTGTTCCTTATGGCCCTGCCGATGCGATCGACGTCGACCTTCTCCACGTCCTCTACAAATACGATGACGTGGGGTTCACCACTGTTGACAAGATAGGCAGTATACGACTCCCCATCTACATGCATCCTCCTGCCCCAGACCTTCCCGTCCTGCACCGGTATTCCCATCTCCACCCTAAAGAGTTTGGCATCCCTTTTAACCTCCCGTATCCCGGCATTCGTCTCTATGCTCAGCTCCTCATCGAATCCGTGCTTCTCGATCAGGTACTTGGCCACGCATCTTATTCCGTTTCCGCACATGTCAGACTCGGTGCCGTCCTTCTCCAGTACGCGCATCCGCGCGTCTGCGCTCCCAGAACCGGTTATCAGCAGTATGCTGTCGGTTGAGAACCTCCTTCCGAGGTCAACAGCGATGCTGCTCAGCAGCTCCTCCCTTATGGGCTCGTCCAGCCTGTCCACTATCACGAATCTGTTCCCGCATCCATGCGCCTCGACCACCTTCAGTTTTACCGACTCGCCTCTTGCCATGCTCTTTACCATCATCAGCTCACCTTTTTAAGAGCTCGTCGACCAGTTCCCTGTATAGTCCGGTTATCTGCTCAAGGCTCTCCCTCGAGACCCACTCGTTTGCCGTGTGTATGTTGCCTCCTCTCGGTCCTATCGTAACAGTTGGGGCTCCAGTAGTCTCGAAGAGCACGTTGTCGTCAGCGACTGAGCTGCCATAGTTAACCACGAAGCTCCCGAATCTCTCCTTTATCAGCGCAAAGACCCTCCGCATCATCCTGTTGTTGAGATTGTTTGCGTAAGGATTGATATAAGGCGTGGGCCTCGGCCTGATGCCTATGCTGATCTTCGTCTGCCTGTTGAGCGCCCCTGACCTGTAAAGGCTGTTGATGAGCCTCTCCATACGACTCTTCGCGCTCTCTATCCTGTTCGGGGGCACCAGCTGCACGTCTATCTCCATGTGCGCCTTGTCAGGAACAGAGAGGCTCGTAGACCTCCCATCTATGGTGTTCACGAATATCGCCTCGCTTCCGAAGCCTCTCCTCCTGCCGAGATCAAATCTCTTTATCGCCACCGCTATCTTTGCAGCTTGGTCAAGCGCATTTATCCCGCGCTGCGGGTTTGCCCCGTGGGAAGAGAGCCCCTGTATGTCTAGAGAGAGGACGACCCTCCCCCTCCTCCCGACAGTTATCACGTTTGCGCCTCCGGTCTGCTTTGGAGAGTCTCCCGGTTCAACCGAGATTATGAAGCAAACGTCGTCGAACCAGCTCCTCCTCTTCACGGCAGTCCAGATGCCCCTAGAGATGTTCTCCTCATCAACGCAGAAGAGGAGCTTTATCCTCTTCCTCCTGTCGATCTTGCTGACCATCTCCAGCACCGCGGCTATTCCTCCCTTCATGTCGCAGCTTCCAACTCCGTAGAGCTTGTCGCCTGACCTGGAGAGCTTAAGCGGGTCTGTATTCCACTTTCCATAGATCGGAACAGTATCCATGTGGCCGTAGAAGAGCACGGCCTTATCGCCGCTGCCCCTCTCCGCAAAGAGGTTGAATCTCCTCTCCTCAACATGCTGCCTGAATGTCTTGAATCCGAGCTGCCTGAGGTATCCCTCTATGTACTCCCCAACTCCCTCCTCATCGGGGAAGACGGAGTTTATGCCCACTATGTCGCTCAAGATTCCCGCCGTTGACATAAGGATCAAGGCCTCAGCATCCCACCAAGATATAGAAAGTCGAGCTCCTGCCTGTTAAGGTACGTGACCATCATCGTCCTTAGCTCTCCGTCTACGAAAGAGTTGTTCGGCAGAATCCCGGCATATGTCCTGTGCTGCATTGCTATCGCGTTTAGGAGAGTCTGCCTCTCCATGTTTGACTCAGAATAGACCAGGTCGACGCGGTTCTCTGTATCGCTTGCTATGTGCTTTATAAGGTGGGCCGATATCGCGCCGTAGAGCCCGTTTCCGCCATGGCCGTTTATAACCGTGGCATTCGTCACCTCGGCGATCATTATGCTCTCTCCGTTATCCAGGCCAACCCTCCTCCTCTCTGCCATGCTCATTCCAACGATCTCCCCTGTTGCCGTAGTCGCAACGAAGAAGGTATTCCTGGAATCCTCAAGCATCCGCGTTCCATCCTCTTCGGAATACTTAAAGGAGGTGCGGAGCATCCCCTCTATGGCACTTCTCTGCTCTGGCGTAAGCGCTTCGGTGTCAAGCTTTGAGATAGTGTATGAATGATAGACATTCGAACTCAGTATGCCAGACAGATTTCCCACATCCCTGCTAAGGTTTGTCAGCATAAGCCTCCTATAGTAATCCTCTCTCTGCTCCGGGCTGATCTCCCGCTCCTCCTTGTTGTATCCGAAGTATACGACGGCATAGTTGCCCCTGCCTCCGATGCTCCCTACGTTTATTATTGCCTCTATATGGTCCCTGTCCCGCCCATGACTGAGCAGATCCGCATTGACAATGACCCTTACCGTAAGCCTTGTTATGTCTGCAAGCTCGGGGGAGTGGTTAAGCCTTGTTATCTCCTCGTTAATGAAGTGCTCCTTGAAGTATCTCAGCTGGTCCTCCGTCTCGATGGCCGAGGTGATGAATCCCTTCCTTCTGTTTACATTGTCTCTCTGGGTCTCGACTACCCCTATGACTCCTATGCTGGACGGTTCATGTTCTCTCCCAGCCCTTCTCTCCATCCTGCCTGGCCTCTCCATCGTAATTACTGACAATTATATTACCCTCTATCCGTGGCTAAATTCTACGCTATTATAGTGACTTTCTTAATATATATACTTTATGTTATCGGGATAACAAAAGTGTTATAAAACCTCGTTATTATATATAACAGTGGGTGAGGCCTTGGTAACAGTATCCCATGTCGTCGGAAGGATCCTTGAGGGCATGCCGTTCCTTGAGGAGGCTCTGGTAAAGGGTATAATCAACTACGCGTATCTGGCGGAGATGATAAAGCCCGACGTTGAGAGGGAGATGAGGAAGGGCGTGAAGAGGTCAGCAATAGTCATGGCCATAAGGCGGTTCGGAGAGACACTTAATGCCAGTGAGATCAAGAGCACCTCGGTCAATCTCAAGGGCGCGGACGTGACGATGCGCTCCGGGATCTTCGAGATAACCGTTGTGAGGGACAACGAGACCATAGAGTCGATCCACAAGCTCTACGGCGTAGTCGACCTCTCCAAGGGGGACGTGCTCACCGTGACGCAGGGGCTCTACGAGATAACGATACTCTCGAACAGCAAGTACAGGGAGCAGATGGCCAGGCTCTTCAGCAGGGGGAAGGTCGTCAAGATCACCGACGGCCTCGCATCAATAATGGTGAAGATACCGCAGGAGGCGGCCGACTCGGTCGGCGTGCTCTACCTCCTTGTAAAGTCGCTGAGCTGGAACAACGTTAACATAGTGGAAGTGGTCTCGACCCTTACGGAGGAGATCTTCATAATCAGGGAGGATGATACTCCGATCGCATTCAGTGCGATAAAAGATTTAATAAAACAGAGCGAATAATATAATGCGAGAAAATGTTCTGTCGAAGGAGAAATATCTTAAGTGAGTACGCCTGTCTTGGGCTCTATTCTTTGAAACTGGTCGGTTAGACTTCAGAGCTCGGATGAAATTCCATGATAGTAATGAAATTCGGTGGGTCATCAGTTGCCGATTCTGCCAGGATAAGGAACGTTGCGGACATAGTAAGAAAGAGCCGCGGGAAGAATCCTGCGGTAGTGGTCTCCGCGCTCGGCGGGACAACGGACATGCTGATCAAGATCGCCAAACTCTCGCCAAAGAAGAGGCACGAGGCCGAGATGCAGAAGCTCCGGGAGAAGCACCTCAAGGTGATAAGGGAGCTCGGGATAAGAGAGAGCGTGATCTCCGGGGAGCTCGAGGGGCTGGAGCGGCTGACAAGGATGGTGAACTCGCTGACGCCGAAGATCTCGGACCACATCGCCTCGTTCGGAGAGCGCATGTCCGCAAGGATAGTGGCGGGTTACATGTCGAGCATAGGGATGAAGGCAAAGGCGTTCGATGCATACGAGATAGGCATGGTGACAGACTCCAACTTCGGCTTCGCAGACGTGCTTCCGGAGACGTACTCAAATGTGAAGAGGAGCCTTCCAAGGAACTGCATACCTGTGATAACCGGATTTATCGGAAAGGACAGGAGGGGCGAGATAACCACCATCGGCCGGGGAGGCAGCGACTACACGGCATCGATAATCGGAGCGGCGATAGGCGCCGAGGAGATCCAGATCTGGACGAATGTGAATGGGATAATGTCCGCGGATCCGAGGATAGTGAAGAGCGCGCACAACATAAGGGATATGTCTTACGAGGAGGAGTCGGAACTTGAGTTTCTCGGATCGCCGACGCTGCATCTCAAGGGAATAATTCCCGCAGTCGAGAACAAGATCACCGTTCGCATACTCAACACGCTAAATCCGGGGCAGAGGGGCACGGTGATCACACAGAATATAGACGCGGGAAGGAGAGTTGCATCGATAACCCACAAGGAAAAGATGTGCATAATCAACATCTACAATCCCGGACTGCTCTTCGAAAAGAATGTCTCAGGATCGTTATCCGAGGCGCTTCAGAGGCACAAGGTCTCGGCAGAGATTATCTCGATCTCAAAGTCGAATGTAATGATACTTCTCAACGAGATCCAGAACAAGGACATCTCTGGCGTGGCGAAGGAACTGAAGGGGATGGGCAGTGTCGAGATAAAGCATAGGCTTGCAAAGGTCTCCATAGTCGGCAAATCAGTGGCCGCCATACCTGGCATATCGCAAAGGATGCTCTCGGCAGTGAGGAGCATGCCCGTCGAGGCCACGCTCTGCAGCGGATCTAAGACAAGCCAGAGCTTCATTGTAAAAGAGAGAGATGCAAAGGGTGCGGTAAGACTGCTTCACAAGGAGTTCTTCGGTGCGTAAATGGGCAAGATATCTATTGGAGTATTGGGAGCAACCGGGATGGTGGGCCAGACCATAGTCTCGCTGCTTAATGGCCATCCGTGGTTCGAGTTGACTGAAGTGGCAGCCTCGGAGAGGTCGGCCGGAAAGAGCTATGGGGAGGCTATGTCGGATAAGTGGGTCATTGGAAGTGAGATGCCAGATTCCGTAAAGGGAATGAAGATCAAGGCATGCAAACCGAGTCTCGACTGCGAGATCGTTCTATCGGCGCTAGACTCTGCAGTAGCGCACGGGATAGAGGAGGACTTTGCAAAGGCCGGATATGCCGTATCGAGCAACGCGAAGAACCACAGGATGGAAGCGGACGTACCGCTCCTGATCCCGGAGATAAACGCGGACCATCTTGGATTGATAGAGAGGCAGAGGAAGCGGAGGGGCGGAAAGGGATTCATAGTCACCGACCCTAACTGCTCGACGATAGGAATGTGCATTGCCCTAAAGCCGCTTCAGGATGCATTCGGAATAGAGCAGGTGATGGTAACTACGATGCAGGCGGTCAGCGGTGCAGGTTATCCCGGAGTCTCATCGCTAGACATAGTCGATAATGTAATACCTTACATAAGCGGGGAGGAGGAGAAGATGGAGACCGAGACCCTGAAGATACTCGGAAAGCTCTCCGAAGGCAGGATAGCAGATGCAAGGATTAGGGTAAGCGCGAGCTGCAACAGGGTTGGCGTGAAGTACGGCCACACCGAGTGCGTTAGCGTCAAGCTCTCAAGGAAGGCGGAGCTTAAGGAGCTGGTTGGATCTCTGGAGAGCTTCAATCCGATAAAGAAGCTGGTCCTTCCATCGGAGCCAGGCCACCCGATAATAGTCACCAAGGATGAGGCGAGGCCGCAGCCGAGGTACGACTCGAATCACGGCAAGGGGATGTCGACCGTGGTTGGAAGGATAAGGCCGTGCAGCGTGCTGGACTACAAGTTTGTGGTGCTGAGCCACAACACGATTCGGGGCGCAGCAGGAGCCGCGATACTCAACGCGGAGCTCCTCAAGGCAAAGGGGTATCTCGGGCAGTAGCTGCCTAAGCTGCCGAAGCCCTTATAAATATTGAAGTACATATCATTACAAATATATGTAACAATATGCATTTATAAAATACAGGGATGTTAGTAATACAGGGATGTTAGATAAAAGATAAAATACAGGGATGTTCGTGGAATTCCGGGACAGATCACAGCTTGACAAGGCGAATGTGGAAGACGCGCTAGTCGAGCTGTTTTATGGCAGATACGGGGACATAGTCATGCATGGCGGGACTTCGATATGGAGATGCTACCAAGGAAACAGGTTCTCCAGGGACCTAGATTTCTATATGAAAGCCGGGTCCCAGGAAGAGAGGATGGTGCTCTATAGGGAGATATCAGAATTCCTCAAGGACAAGGGATTTGCGCTGAAGGAGAAAGGCTATGACAGTTCCACCAATACCATGCATTTCCTCGTAGAGTCAAATGTCAAGATGAAGGTGGATATCAACTTCAATTACAGGAAGGGCACTCCTGTAGAGTACACAAAAATCGACGAAAGCAGGATGATAATACTCGCCCTCACCCCAGAAGAGCTGCTGTCTGAGAAGGTAGAGGCGTACAAGGACAAGCTTGACAGGGTCAGGAAGTTTGACGAGCCCGAAGCCCAGGACTTATACGACATCTACCATCTCGTTCAGTTCGTAAAGAAGCCAAGCAACAAGACGGTCAAGGCCCTGAAGAGCCTGCTGGAGAGGATCAGAGACAGTCCGCCGACTAACATGCGCAGCCTGGATCACCTGATAATTGCAGGCCTGCCGCCTACCTTCGACCTCATGATTAAAAACATCTCAGCGTGGTTGAATGCCCATAAGCAATGAGATCATCAGCCATTTTGCCAAATACCCAGTTTTCACTTACAGGGACGTGGAGCTATATCTAAAGGGAAAAGGGAAGAGAACCGGCAATCTACCTAGGACAATCTCGTATCTTAAGAGCAGCGGCAGGCTGTATACCATAAGGAAGGGGTCGTATACCCTGAAAAGGGACAGCGCCGTTGCCGGCTTTGCGTTTACCCCCTTCTATTATGGCCTGCTCTCGGCACTAACCATCAGGGATCTCTGGACACAAGATTCCAGGCCCGAGATCCTGACTCTAAGAAAGGTCAGAAATTCAAGAATGCATATATTCGGCGATCCAAAGAACACCATATTCGTACACCATGTGCCTGCAAAGTACTTCTTCGGCTTCGAAGTGATCGGGTATGCCGGCCTAAAAGTTCCCGTGTCAGACCCGGAGAAGACACTGATAGACCTATTCTATTACAAAGTCAGGCTATCGATTCGGGACTATGGCGGCCTTCTTAAGGCAATAGATAGAAGGAAACTGGCCGAATATCTTAAGTTCTATGATAAACACACGTCAGTTTCAGTTACCAATTTTATAAAGAGATACAAGCACCAGGCGGACTCCGGAGAGATGCAGAGCCCTTATTAGGGGCCAAGCCCTTGCTATATCCACGGATCAAGTCCGTCGTTCTGAGTCGCAACACGATTCGGGGCGCAGCAGGAGCCGCGATACTCAACGCGGAGCTCCTCAAGGCAAAGGGTTACATCGGGAAGTAACTGCCCTGCCCTAGTCATAAGGTATAAATACCTTAATCCCTAATGAAGTCTTATGGCCGAGACGAAGATCTACATTGAAGACGGCACTGACAGGAGGCTAAGGGAACTTGCAATGAAGAGATTCGGATACGGAAAAGGGTCTATAAGCAAGGCCGCCGAGGAGGCGATAGAACAATGGATAGGCAGGACCGAAACGGTGGAGAAGAGGCTTTCTGAACTTGTGGAAAAGGCAAAGGAGGATAAAAGGGTCATAGCAGTTATACTCTTCGGCAGCTATGCAAGGAAGGAGTACGGATACAGGGATGTTGATGTGGCCCTGTTGCCGGCTGAGGACACGGACTTCAAAAATGTGCAACTTGAGTATCTCTCCTCAATCTCGCCGGACCGACTGATAGATATATCAATTCTTAACGAACTTCCACTAAATGTGCAGAGCAGACTCTTCGATGAGGGCATTATACTTTATGTAAGGGACAAGGACAGGCTCCATGGTTACAACATGGAGATGGTAAGACAATGGTCAGATTTTGAGAGATTGTACCAACTTCAGATCGGTGGGGCACAATGATGGACAAAGAGCGTATTAAGAAGGAGATAATCGATCTGGAGAAGTATATGCAGCGGCTCTCCGATATGCTTCCGCAGAGCAGAGAGAGATACATCCGTTCAGATACCATAGTCAAGAACGCTGTCGAGAGAAACCTTCAACTAATAAGTGACAAGGAGTTTGATCTTCTGGCTCTGCTTCACAAGGGTCTCGCAGAAGGTCTCCCGGGAAACGAGATCTCGATGCTCGATCAGCTTAAAGAGCATCTGGGTGAAGGTGTAATAAAACCGGTGAGGGATAGAAGAGCGCTAAGAAACATGCTCATTCACGCCTACTCCGATGCCTCTTATGATGACCAGGCATATCCCCAGGCGCAAGATCTGGGCGATGTAAAGAAGCTGGTATCAGAAACAAAGAGGATAATCTCAAAGAGATAAGCCATGCAGACTCGGTCTTGTGTTTGTTAGGAGTGGATGGACATCCAGTCAAGTTTATAAGCATATATAGGGTAAGATGAACATATGGCAGATAGAGTAAGGCGCGGCAGCCCTGCCAAGGGGCAGTCTGCCCTGGAGTACCTTACCACGTACGGATGGGCTATACTTGTCATAGTGATAGTTCTGATCGCGCTCTACTTCCTCGGCCTGTTCAATCCGCTCACATTCGAGTCGAAGGCCCAGCCTGGCGCATGCACTGTATACAGGCCCTACGGCCCTTTCAATCCTGACTTCGTTGAGCTGCAGGGAGTCTGCACCGGCCAGATCCCAAAGTTCGTCGCACTCTTCAACGGCCAGTCCTCATACTTCACCTATGCGCCGAGCCAGATCCCATTGACACCGAATTCTGTGACCGCATCGGGCTGGATCTATGTCACCGGCCCGCTAACCCCTGGCAACGACGAGCTGATAGCCTCGATAACCCCGAGCTGGGCGCTTACGGTGGTGCCCTCATCAACCACCCAGTATGCGATCCAGGGCTCCATAGAGGCTGACCCGACAATCTACTCAATAACAACGCCGTCGAACCTCCAGGCGAATACGTGGTACTTCGTCGCCGAGACCTACAACGCCTCGAGCGGAAGGCAGAGTGTATACGTTGACGGGGTCGGAGAGGCGGTTAGCAACACGCTCTCTCCAGGAACCCCTCTCGACTCTGGAACTACGGGCGTCACATTCGGCAACTCTGCAGGATCGGAGTGGTTCAACGGCTACATGGCAGACTTCCAGGTCTACAACACCTCGATATCCCCTAACGACATGGCATCATTATACATATCAGGAATAGGCGGCGCGCCAATAGATCTAACGAACATCATAGCGTGGTGGCCGCTCAACGGCGACTGCAATGACTATTCAGGAAACGACCAGAACTGCACCTCGAGCTCGCTCTCGTACAGCGGGACGTGGTACTCCAACTACCAGCAGCCGACGGTCCTGGCAAGCCTCGTGCAGCAGACCACGGCTGCGGTGAGCAGCAGCATCTCGAGCACGAGCAGCACGAGCACGCCCACCACCTCATCGACTACATCATCCACAACATCTTCCACGACCTCATCCACAACCTCATCCACAACCTCAAGCACATCATCCACTACCAGCAGCACTACCACGATACCTGCTGCTGATATATACTGCATTGGAGGGCCTACTGCCACTGAGGTCAACTACGCATCCATCTCTTCTAGTGGCATCGGCACCTGGACAGCAACAACGCCATATCCCGGAAGCGGCTTCACTGCTGGCTCATGCTCAATCTACAATAACTACATCTACTGCCTTGGAGGTTCTACTACTGCTTCATATTATGCCCCCATATCCTCTACAGGAATAGGAATCTGGACTTCCACAACTCCATATCCCTATCTTATTCAATATCAGGGAGGATGCTCTGCCTACAATGGCTATCTGTTCTGTATCGGTACTCACAGTCCAAGTGCCAATGATTACTACTATGCACCAATCTCCTCCACGGGAATAGGCACATGGACTGGTTATGGTACGTATCCAAGTAGTTTTGAACAATCAGGCTGTGTGGTCTCCAACGGGTACATATTCTGTAATGGGGCTGGAACTTCTTATCCTTGGAGCTACTATGCACCTATTTCCACAGCTGGGTTCGGCTCGTGGATATACCCTGGATCTACTGGACAGTATCCGCTTGACGATCCAAATATTGGGTGTTCTGCAACGACAACCGATATGTACTGTGTCGGATACAGTCCTGGAGGAACTACACGGATTTCCTATTACGCACCCATATCTAGTACAGGAATGGGACCTTGGCAGGTAACCACTCCATATCCTGATGTTCTGGAGCAGACAGGAGCATGCGCAGTATATAATGGAAATATATATTGTGTAGGTGCTTATCCATCCTCTTTGGCAGTAGCTTACTACGCCCCAGTATCCTCCACAGGAATAGGCACATGGGATAGCACAAATGGGATCCCTGGAGGATTCTATAATGGAGAATGTGAGATCCCGGGCTCTGGCGGCGGCTTCCTCGGCGGCGGAGGGCCGAACTGACGGTTCCTGGACAAGATCCCACATCCTTATCTCATTCCAACCATACATACCGCCTTGCGACAGGTTCGTCCAAATCGTTCAGATAACCAAGAACCATCTCACGGCAATGGAGTACACTACCTCAAACAGCCAAGTCACCACCCTCGCCTCCGGGCAGAGCCAGCTCGATGCCATCGCCGTCGACTCCTCAGGCAACGTCTACTGGACTGATAATGGCGGCACGGTGATGAAGTACGCGCCTTGAGCACTCGATGTGCCCCTCTGCCAGTACTCGATATCTGGCTATCAGGATGTTATGGAACTTGATGCTCGGATATCAGCCGGGAAAACGAACAGCACTAATTTGTGTCACATAAGACAAACATGGATGACATATCACTCCTTAATGCCCTGTCTGGATGGAACTTCTGAGGAAGGGAGATAGATACCGGAATCGAGAGACATGGGTATACGGACAGGATAAAGAGCCTGATAGACGGGAATAATAACATAATAGTGGAGACAGGGGTGCGGCGATGCGGCAAGTCCTTCATAGCGCGGCAGGTGTCCAAGTTGTTTATAGATGCCGGTTACGGCAAGGAAGACATCCTCATAATCAATCTGGAGGACGAGAAGCTTATAGAGAGGAATTACGCGCTGCTGCTTGACGCATACGCGGTCTATAAGCGGGAGATCAGACCCAAACGAAAGCCGCTAATCATAATCGATGAGGCCCAGGAAGTAGACGGATGGGAACGCTTTGTGCGGGGGATATCAGAGAGGAATGACGCCTCATTCATCATAACCGGATCGTCATCGGCCCTCCTGAGTTCGGAATACTCAACGTTGCTATCAGGCAGGCATATAACCACAAACATAATGCCCCTAAGCTTTCTGGAATTTGCCAGATTTAATGGTCTGGAGATAGGGGCGGTGGCAGACATATCCAAGAACAGCGACGAACTTAGGCGCCTCCTGAACCAGTACCTCCGTTACGGGGGCATGCCTGCAGTGGTTCTCTCTAAAAACAAGGAGGAGCTGCTTCTAAGCTACTTTGACACCATCCTAATAAAGGATGTCGCAAACAGGTACAGGATAAGAAATCAGGACAGGCTGCGTTTTCTGGCCAAATTCTACCTCACAAACGTCTCGTCTCAGATAACCTTTAACAGCATATCCAACTCCACAAAGGAAGGGAAGACAAAAGGGATGCCTGTAAAGACGGTACAGCGCTTCTCTGAGTATCTTGCGAGTTCCTACCTCTTCTTTTTTGTCAAGAGGTTCTCGTTCTCCGTAAAGGAGCAGGAGAACAGCCCAAGAAAAGTGTACTCCATAGATAATGGCTTTGTAGGAGTTATCGGATTCAATTTCACGGAGATCAGGGGCAGGCTGCTGGAAAATCTGGTTGCATGCGAGCTGCTTAGGAAGACCAACATGGGGAGGAATACGGAACTGCACTACTGGAAATCCGCAGCAAGCGAAAGAGAGGTTGATTTTATACTGAAAGAGGGGAAGAAAATTTCCGCAATACAGGTAGCCTATGATGTCTCCGCCATTAATGCAAAAGAACGCGAAGTGGGCGGGTTGACGGAGTGTGCAAAAGAACTGGGGATTAAGAACGGGTTGGTGGTGACACACGACTACAAGTCCATTGAGACGGTAAACGGAATAATGATAGAGTATATGCCAATATACGAATGGGTGCTCAAGCAGGAGTTTCAGAAACAAACTACAGTAGGGAAATAAAAGGCTGACAACAAATGCAATACAAAATAGACGTAAAATATGCGATACGCCTTCTTATCGGCATAGTCTCCCTCAGCTTCGCCTACATCCTCTTCATGCTGCGCTGCTCAGGAAATCATAACTACTAATGGTTGTGTAAAAGTAGAAGTACTAGTAACTAGTACCTATAATGGAGTTATGGTACTGGTAATGTTGTAGCAGTATGCACCTGCTGTGCTATCGTGTAGCATTATCTATACATT
>JAJYXH010000036.1 GCA_021791075.1 Microcaldota archaeon | reverse complement strand
TGCTTGCTGGAAAGAGTTATGATCTCCTATTTTATGCTCTTGTAAGGGACAATGCAGAGATAAATGCATTAAGAATCGAACTCACCCGAAATACGGTACTAGGTAAATACAGGGTGTTATGGTATGTAACACCCTTCTACGAGAACTACAACTTTGTGCCACTAAGGGATGAATTTATCGATACACTAAAAGAACGCATTCTATCGAGAAAGATCGAGAGAGGATACTCTATTGTAAAAGAAAAACAGCAAACAATGCTAAAGAGGGAATTTGCAATTCTTAAAGAATGGAATGTTGATGGTAGTATGGATCTTCGGGATATTGACAGAAAGTATGGCTTTGAGAAAGGAAGAGCCCAATATGCATATTACCGATTACTTCAATCGGAATTGATAAAACGCGTTACAATCAACATGACAAACCTGCCAATAAAGTATATAGCTATGTTTTCGATAAGAGTAATTAATTATTCAGAATTTTACAGGGTTAGAAAAAGATTCCTCTTAGATGTAATAAGTGAGCCAGAGTTACCTACAAATAGATACGTTCTAATTGGAGATATAGGAAGTCCACTTAGTATATTATTATTTATTCCTGCATATACAGATTCAGACATTATGGAAAGGAATAATGTATTCTCTAAACTAAAGGAAACAGAAGTAAGCCTTCATACTATAACCAAGACCTTTGGGCGTCTCTGTTTTAGAAGACTCGATAACACGCATGCTGTACAAACAGATAATCTAGTCAAAGAAGGTGTTATCTCACAACCTGAAAAAGTTGATTATTTTAAGGAATCTAAGGTTGTTAACTCGTTAAACCTAAAATAGAATAACCCGCTATGGGTAACAATCTCCGCCTCCACCAAACATAACTTCACCTAGACTAAAATTCTACTTCTTTAGTGATTTCAATCCTTTAAAAGGCTTTTCTACAATCCGTTTATCAGAATATAGACTGCAGCTCAAGTCCTAATCCTATCCCATCCTGCCTACTTCAGCCGCATCGAGTCGAGGTCCATCGGGGCCCTGGCCTCGATCCTCATCTTATTGCCTATTGTCCTTGCGAGGTCCTCGCACTTCGATTCCTCGCCGTGCATCGTATAAATCTTCCTCGCGAACGGCCTCAGGTTCTCCACGAACCTCATCAGCTCCCTCCTGTCGCTGTGTCCCGAGAATCCCTCCACCGTCTTTACCTGAAGGTTTACCTTCTCCGACCTCATCTTTCCGTCCTCTCCAGGCAAGGCCACCTCCGTAAGCCCGTTCTGCAATCTCCTTCCGAGCGAGCTCACGCTGTTGTATCCGACGAATGTGACGAGGTTCCTCTGGTCCTCCGCCAGGGCCTTGAAGTACTCGAGGCTCGCCCCCCCGTTGAGCATTCCGCTGCTCGCGAGTATTATCGCCGGACCCTTGTCGAGTATCTCCTGCCTCTCTCCCCTTGCTACCTCGAAGATCTCGCTCTCGAAAGGCGAGTTGTTGCTCAGTATCCTGTGCTGCAGGCTCGTCCTCAGGTACTCCGGATACGCCGTGTGTATCGCGCTCGCCTCAAGTATCATTCCGTCAAGGTAGACAGGCACGTTGAACTTGTACCTTGGATTGTTCGCCATGTAGCTCTCCAGCACGAGCATCAGCTCCTGGCTTCTTCCAACCGAGAATACCGGTATGAGAACCTTTCCGCCGCCCTCCACCGTCCTCTTGATGCTCTCCATGAGCTCTATCTCGGCATCCCTCCGGTTTGCCGTTATGTCCCTCGGTCCTCCGTATGTGCTCTCCATGAAGAGCGCGTCTATCCTCGGATACCTCGTATCGGCCTGGTCGAAGAGCCTTGTGAATCCGTACTTGAAGTCTCCCGTGTCGACTATGTTGTAAAGGCCCTCGCCTATGTGCAGATGCACTATCCCGCTGCCTAGTATGTGACCGGCATTGTGGAATGTCAGCTTTATCTCATCAGTGACGTTTGTAACTTCGCCGTAATCCCTAGTTATCATGTGCATGAGCATTGTCTTTATGTCCTTGTCGCCGTAGAGCGGCGTTCCGCCTCCCCTCTGCACCAGCTTTGCGTAGTCATAGAGAAGCAGCGCTGCAAGATCCCTCGTAGGCGGCGTGCAGTAGACCGGTCCGCTGTATCCGAACTTGTATAGGTATGGCACGAAGCCCATGTGGTCCATGTGTGCATGCGTAAGTATGACCGCATCGATATCGTTTATCGTGATGTTCGCGCTGTCGAGGTATGGGAAGGCCTTGTTCTCCGATCCTCCGACGTTCGCGTCAGCCCCCCTTATTCCTGGTTCAGGGCTTATCCCGCAATCTATGAGTATCTTCGAGTGGTGCGTCTCGATCAGAAGGCTGCTCCTTCCGACCTCCTTGAATCCTCCGAGCGCGGTGGCCTTGACCCACTCGCTCTTCATCACCTGCTGGTTTATCTTCTTGCCTATACCGTTGAGGAACTTCTTCCTGAAGGCATTCTCCTTAAGGAGCATCTGCCTTACCCCCTTTATGACATCACTGTTCATTGTCGGGGTCCTGAGCACCTTCGGCACCCAGTTCGTCTCCTTTACTATCCTCATCAGCGTTACTCCTCCCTTCCCTATGACGAGTCCAGGCTTAAGTGCCTCTATATAGACCTCGCAGAACTCGGGTACGAATCGGATTCCCTCATCTGTCACTCCAGCTTCCGGGGGTATTATCTCGCGTATCTTAGCCATCGCGTCCTCCGGGTCCGTGAGTTTCGATGGGTCGGACCTTACAAGAAGGCGCTTCTTGACCGCAGCGGAGATGTTCTTTATTATGCTCTCATCGCCGTACAGGTAGGATATGTTCTTTACGTATATCGCTATGTCTGGTCCTTCGTACTCGACCTTAGATAGGTCAGCATCGCGGGGTATGAGGTCCTTTATCCGCTCTATTATCTCCTTGTTATCTACTTTCTCCGTCTCTTCGCTCAATCAAATCACTATCTTACCAAGTCTAAACTCTACGCTTCGCCTATAAGCTAAGAAAAAATATTACTGAAAACAGGCCCATTACTTCGGAATCTTCTCTATCTCATCCTTAGTGTACTCCTTGAAACCCTTCTTCGTTATGGTTATTATCTTAGTTCCATCTCCTGTAGCGGCATCCCTCTTCATCGCTATCTTCAATCCCTTCAGCACATGCTTGACGGCATCCTGCGTCGTGAGTTCCGGTGCGTATATGCTCTCTATGTATCCAAGTGCCGTGAGCGATCCGCTTCCAGTTGCGGTGAACTTCGACTCTTTTGTGTATCCGCCAAGCGGGTCAATGTTGTATATTTCAGGAACCCCCTTGTTGAGTCCCGCGATTATGAGCTGCACGTAGAACGGGTACATCTTGTTCTCCTGGAGTATGAGCGAGAGAAGCGAGGTTGCCGAGGTAGGCGAGAGCGGCTTGCCCTCGTCCATGCTGTAAAGTTCATTCTGGACCTTGAGGAGCTTTACCAGGTACTCAGCGTCTCCGACGCCTCCCGCGATCGTGATGCCGAGTACGTCATTTATCCTGTATATCTTTATTGCCTCGGTGCTTGCAATGAACGTATCCATGGTTGCCCTGTAGTCAGATCCTATTGCGACTCCGTCTGAGCATACTATACCTATAGTTGTCGTACCCTTCTTTATGGCTTCGTAAAAGTCTTTGTTTTCCATGATTGCACCTATGCCTATTGCTCTCAAATATTCTCAGAATGATATCTTGCCTATTCGGCCTTCTCACTGGTCCAGCAGTAGTGCCAACCCTAGCACTCCTGCAGTACTAAAACACAAATAAAATTAATAAAAGAAAATAATTGCTACACTATTAAGCTACCGTTACCTATAAAATACTTACTGCTCTCTATCGGCTCCGCGTACGCAAAGGTCTGGTGCAACTTGGTTATCTTTACCGTGTAGGTCTTTCCCGCCCTGGCCTTTGCGTTCTTTATGAAGACCACTACGTCATTGACCTTTCCTATGCCCTCTCCCTTCGGATTCTTTGCGTCCACTCGGACTTCGTATGTTCCCCCCTCTTCCAATGCATTGCTAGCAAATTCCATTTTCACACCCACTTCCCCATTTTCCCCTCTCAAAGATCTATTTCTTCCTTTCTATAATCTAAATCTTTAATGCGAACCTATTTAAAGCTTTCCTACAAAGGCATTCTCCAATTATGTATGATAAGTACGTGCAAGAACCCGAAAGTATTTGTCCATACTGATTCAGATGTAAAATGTAATAATATAACGTATTTAACTGACTAAACGAAATAAAACTAAAATAGTAAGAGTAAAGATCGCCAAATTCTCTTTAGAGGAGCGACTGAGATGGTGTGATGAGTGTTCAGGTCCACCAAAATCTGCCTGAAGCATAGTAGATCCCCTCCACCGTCCTCCGAGTCACGATGTCACCGCAGATTCTGGAGACCTCAAGATCCTCGTCAAGCACATTTGCTATTTTGCTAAGGTTCTTCGGATCTCCGGGCAGAACGTCCCTTCCAGTTCCCCACATGGCATCTGCTACATTGTCTAATATATCAAACATTGACTACCGTATCGGAACAAAGTCTGTATAATTGTCAACGACGTTGCAGAAATATCCCGCACCTTCAGGCGCAATTCTCATGTCAAATAGACAGTTATTATTTATAAATGCAAACCACAGAAAACCCATATCCTACAGATATGGGATGAATGTGGCATATGCTGATAAATATATAAATTAGAAAGATGAAATAAACATGGTTGTCATGGAAACTGCATATAAATACAGAGCGTATCCTTCAAAGGAACAGAAAGAACTGCTT
>JAJYXH010000089.1 GCA_021791075.1 Microcaldota archaeon | reverse complement strand
CATCTTCTTCTCGACGATACACATGAGGATAATCGGTTCTACAGAGAGCAAGTCGGCCATACGGGAGGGAGAACTTGAAGGCCTCTGGCACAACGACGCATTGAGATTCGCAAACTTTATCGAGGACGTCATAGGCGCCGAGGAGCCCGCCCACGAGAAGGAGGCGGAATCGGAGAAGGTTGAGATTGCCCAGCAGCGGCACTGGACTAAGCCTATGGTCAATGAGCCGCTTGAGGAGGTTAGGATGGTGACTCTTGACGAGGCCAGGAGGATAGTTGAGGGTAGGGGCCTGAAAGTGATCTGGCTCGGAGTAGAAAATGTGCACAGGATCGGCATGCTCCTTGACATAAGCGAGTCTCGCATCGAGAAGCTAGAGATGACGCACATACCCTCGATGGACGCCGAGGATCTGCAGGCCCTCAAGGACAGCATCCTGGTCTGCTACGACGACAGCGTGGCATCCCACATGGCCAGGTTCCTGAAGAAGGAGTACGGCGTGGACACTTACGTGCTAGAAGGAGGCATAAAGGAGGTCGCAGTGGCTTACCAGAAGGAGTTCAGCTGACAGATTATAGTGCTGCAGGATATTTCTAGAGTCCCCAGCTTGCCTTCCTTGTCGGAGAGATCCTTATTATCACGTCCTCTCCCCCCTTTATCGGGTTCTTCTTGTAGTAATCGTGATCGGTATTGAGGAGATGCATCGCCTCGGTGAACTCGTCGCCATTCCCGAGTATATCTGCGGTTCCTTGGAACGTTATCCCATGCACTCTCCTCCCGTACACGTCTATCACTATTGATATCCTCTTGTTCACCTTGAGGTGTTGCAGCTTCTTCGTTCCGAAGTCGGTCGCAAAGTAGATGAGGCCCTTATGGAACGAGTAGAGGACAGGAGTTGTCTGCGGCCATCCGTGCTCAGAGACCGTCGAGACCCTCCCCACCTTCTCTGACCTGATGAACTCCGTCTCCTTAGCCGTAAGTTTTATCATAAAAATCGACTTTACTGGATCGGCCTTGTCGCCATTATGCCGTTGGGAGTCATGTCAAGCGTTATCGGCGATCCATCGTACTTCGAGTAGCGCATCTTCTGGACCGAGGCCGTGTGCCTGACCGAGGTTCCGTCCCTGGTGTTGACGAGCTTTATGACTCCGTCGAACATCGACTGCTCGAATAGGCCCGGCATCTCCTCCCTGTCCGGCGGAACCTCCATCGTTATTATGCTCGTGACGCCAAGCTCGTGGAAGCTCTGCGTCATGTAGTTCACTATCCTGGTAAAGCTCCTGTCGTCTTCCAGAAGGGCCCGGAGAAGGCTCAGCGAGTCCACTGCTACCAGTTGCGCGTTGGAGTCCTGAACCGCCTTAAGTACACCCGCAACGAATGTCATCTCGTCCTCCTTCGTCTTTATCTGCGCGTTCGTGGTGTCCTCTGCTATCGTGAGCGCCCCGCTCTGCATCAACGGGCTTATGTCCCTTATGTTAGCGAATGCGCTGTTGACATTCCTGAGCACGTCCGATCCCTTCTGGTCTATTGCTACGTATACGCACCGCTTGCCCTGCTTGGCATTGTTGTATAATAGATGAAATGCCAGAAGCGACTTCCCTGATCCTGACTCGCCGATAAGGAGATTCTGACTCCCCTGCGGAATTCCGCCGAAGAGCATACTGTCAAGCTCCTCTACCCCGGTCTTTAGCCTGTTGCCCCCATACCCCTGATTCTCCAATGGTGTCGTCATTCTTACCACGTAACCCGTCTGAGCATGGTAATACTACTGAGTCAGTCAGATTTAAGTACCCTCCCTCTGAAGACCCACAACCCAGATACTATAATATCACCGTTTTCTCATATTTAAAGGCTACTTTTGCCGAGGGAACTGCGGACAACGGCCGCATGGTATCAATATTTAAGAATGTATGTTTTAGGATATACCGATGGCGATCGTATGGATAGGGTAAAGACAGGGATAAAAGGCTTTGACGAGCTCGTTCAGGGAGGTTTCCCGAAGAACTTCAACATACTTCTTACGGGACTGCCGGGAACGGGCAAGACGATATTCGGCATGCAGTACCTTTACAATGGCGCGATGAATGGCGAGCCCGGAATATACGTCTCACTCGACATGGCGGACCAGATCTTCAGGGATCAGGGAAGGCAGTTCGGATGGGATATCGAGAGGCTTGAGGCTGAGAACAAGCTCTCGATAATAAAGGTGCCGCTTGATAGGGAGAGGATAAGGATCTTCGAGAAGATAAAGGAGGAGGCTAAGAGGATAGGCGCGAAGCGCCTGGTCTTCGACAGCCTCGCGACGTTCGCAATAAACATAGACCAGTTCGAGGTTCCTCTGGAGATAGGCGAGGAGGTCGGCAAGATACTTGGGAAGTCGACCGCGTTCTCTGACGGGATCTACTATGCGGGGAGCTCTTATAAGAGGGTAACGTACCTCGCAATCAACCAGCTCTCGAAGATAGGCACGACCAACATACTAATCACGGACGAGCAGATGGGAGGCAGTCACACAACCATCGATGGCGTCAGCGAGTACGTCTCAGACGGAGTGGTGCAGCTAGAGTTGGCTGACGTAGGCGGCGGGCCTGCCAGGATGCTCAAGGTCTCGAAGATACGTGGTACGAGCAACTCGCTTGAGTTTCACAGCTTTGACATAACGTCAAAAGGCATAGTGGTATCGCAACCAGGGAACAAGTAGGTGAATCCTATTGGCCATAACCGACTCACTAAAGGAGTTCTGGCTTAAAAAGATTCTCTTGCCGAAGGTCTTTAGGATAGACATACCGGGATATGTGATAGGAAAGTTCTACACGCTGCAGGGCCAAAGTGTCTTCGTAAGGAATCTCTTCCTCTCCGAGCCCTTCTTTGTCTATCTGGAGAGAGAGGTGTCCGAAGAGCAGGGAAGTGTCGGACTATCGAAACTCTATGGAGTCGGAAAGCGCTTTGGATACAGGTTCGCAGAGCTCAACAGGCTCCCAAAGTCGGAGATCGAATCGTCAGCCACGCTTGCGTTCAAGTTCATCGAGTCCCTTTACGCTGAGAGCATATCGCTCTCAATTGACCTCAATGTCAAGTCACTGACCCTGGATACGGTGGATCTCGTGGTAACCAGGTTGAACGGCAGCGGTCTCCCCTTGACTGTTGGCGGGTCCGCAGGCATATGGTCATACTTCCTTGGAGACTTCGATAACATAGAGTGCGGGGTGAGAAGAAGCCTTGGCGGTAACAGATACTTGCTTGTATCAGCACCAGAAGACGTTCTCAAGAGCCAGGGGATGGAGTTCTATAGGTCGAGAGGTAGGCCCAAGGCGGAGGGCAAGGATTACGCACGATTCAACAGCCCGCCGCAGGGAATCCCGCGCCAATCCTACGACATAAACAGGCTCATGCAGGCGAATCTCTTCAACTATCGGAAGGGCTCGCTGAAGTTCGCGCTCCCCGACGTAAGGTTCGTTCCAGTGGAGCTCTCCCTTCCGTACGAGCTCGAGTCTGCAGTCGGTGATGATATCGTCTACAAAGCCGCTAAGGAGTCATTCAGGCAGGTCGGCATCGGCCTAAGCAGGCAGGCAGACAGCTACCTCTTCCTCTCCAACATGCTCACAGCACTTGGATACGGGCTCTCCGGCATAGAGAAGGATGCTGATGTTAGGACTCTGAATCTGACCGGATTCCCATGGTACAGGACCTCTGGGACGTCAACGTTTCCGATAGTACGTGGTGCCGTCGAGGGCTTTCTTGAAGGGCAGGCCGGAAGAACAGTGAGGATAGCTGAGGTAAAGTCGAGGGTCTCTGACAACAGCTTGAAGATCTCGGTGGTGATAGTTGGATGACAGGACTGATCGAGGGATTGAAGGAGGCATTCATCCCGGCAATACTGATAGTGGTGGTGCCTACCGCTGTCCTTGGATTCCTTCTCTCTGGATCTGACAACCTGGCTCTGCTCGCCGAGGCAGTAATACTGATAGTGCTTGCAGATGTCTCTGCAAATGTGATAAATAACTACGCTGACTGGCACATCGACGTATTCAATGAGAAGAGGAACGCGATGCACAGTGTCTTCGAGAGGCAGCATCTGCTCTTCATGTACGGAGCGCTCCTGCTAGTCCTCTACTCAGTGATGCTCATTATCGGGGCCAACCTCTATCTCATCTCCTCAGTCACCATATTCGTCATTCTTGGAATGCTATACTCGGTAGGTACGAAGCTCAAGGACAGGGTCTTCCTGAACTACCTTACGATAGCGATTGCCTATGCGGCCGTATCGGCATCGGTTGGATTCTTCAGTGGAAACGGAAATGTGTCAGCTTTCCTCAGGTGGAGCCCGCTCCTTCTCTTCCTCGTCTTCGTCGATCTTGGATACTCGATGACGAAGGACTACTCGGACATTGTGGGCGATAGGAAGCACAATAAGAAGACGTTTCCGGTCATGTTCGGGAAGGGCAAGACCGTAAAGATACAGCTGGCTTTCATAACGCTGGCTTATGCATTTCTCGTCGCGGCGGTGCTGGAGGGCCTGTTAAATCCGCTCTTCCTGATACTGCTTGTGTCGTACGCGTTCGCCATTTACATTGTGATAATGGTGCACGTAACAGAGGACAAGGACGTCCATGAGAGGATGCACTTCAACTCGCAGCGCAACGGGCTTCTCGTGAGGCTCATCATAATAGTAATTCTCCTTGCGGTCTACTTCAACCTCTAGCACTGCGGTAGTCAAGGCGGACTGAGCAGGTGGGCTGGTATCGCCATAGCGCCGATGGCTACGGCGGAGAGGCTTGCGGAGAAGAGGGCGAGCCAGAAGATGGCAAGTGCCGTCTCCCAGAGCCTCGAGTGGTTCCTATCGAACCCGGGAAGCCTGTCGATTA
>JAJYXH010000050.1 GCA_021791075.1 Microcaldota archaeon | reverse complement strand
CATATGGGTCGAGATCAGGTCGAGGTTCTCAACCAGGCTGTACATCGCGTCGCTCCTTCCTGTCTTTGCAAACTTCTTCATTATCGACTTGATCCTCTTCTGGTGCAAGTCCAGCTCCTTCGACATCTGCGAAAGCATGCGGTAGTCCGTCATGAGTTCTCCTTTAACCGGTCTCCTGCTCTTCCTCATTGGATCGACCATATCTTCGCAGTATGGCTTAATAACCTTTGCCCGGATGCGGATTTCACGAGTTTCACAGTCAAACCAGCTTGTCCAAGAGTCGCAGGGCGTCGGAACTGTTTCGTACGTTGTACCTGGCATACGACTGTGCGACTCCTATCCGTATCGTGTAGGCTTCCTTTGGCAGGAGCCTGAACATGTCCTCATCGGTGTAGTCGTCGCCAAGCGCGAGTATGAAATCAGGCTCCAGCTTATTCACGAATGATGTTGCAGCTATGCCCTTGTTTGCACCGGCATTCTTTACCTCTATTATCTTGTTACCCTTGTATATCTGCACGTCTGCATTTGATGTGAACTTGCTGAGGCTATCGAAGAGTTCATCCACTCTGAGTGAGGCAAACTCAGACTCTGCCTTCCTGTAATGCCAGACAAGAGAGAACTGTTTCTCTTCTATGTAAGATCCTGGAAGCCTGTCTGCGTAGTCCTTGAGGATAGACATGACCGTCGTCTTCCAATCCGTAGTCAGCGGCCTCAGAAAGTTCCATTCCTCCCCTCTTGGCTTTACGAGGACTCCGTGCTCTGCGACGAGCGAGATATCAAGGCTTCCGAACCACCTGTCTAGGACTTCCTTGTTCCTACCGCTTATCACGACAACCTCATTCCTAGGATTGTTGCTGAGATCCTTCAGCAGTTCAATGACCTCCTTGGGAGGCACTGCCGCCTCAGGATTGTCAGTGAAAGGAATCAGTGTTCCGTCGTAGTCGAGAAGCAGCAGTGACTTCTTAGCGGATCTGCATCGTGAGATCAGAAATTCCTCATTCTTCCCGAGCAGCTTTGCGTTGAAGATATCCTGCATCTCCTTGAGACCCATAAGTTCCTTAAGAAAGTCGTCACCCCATCTGACAATATCATAAGACCGTATTCTCTCCTGCATGGAAGCTACCCTTCTTGTCTGCTCCTCTCCGGGCATGGCCAGAGCCTTTTCAAGCGCGGCGCATATCTCCACAGGGTGGTAAGGGTTTACTATCACAGCATCACCTAGCTCCTTTGCTGCGCCAGCCATGTCGCTGAGTACCAGCACTCCGCCAGAACCTGACCTGCTTGCTATGTACTCCTTTGACACAAGGTTCATTCCATCACGAAGCGGCGTGACGAGTGCCACTTGGGCAATGTCATAGAGTGCCATAAGCGTATCGAAGCCTATGAACTTGTGCAGGTAAATCACCGGAGTCCATCCCATTGTTCCAAACCCCCCATTTATGAACCCCACCCTCTCATCGATCGCGATCTTCATCCTCTGATATTCCTGTATCTCGCTGCGTGATGGCACCGCCACGAGCACAAGAACTATCTTTCCATGGAGGTCAGTCCTCTTCTGAAGGAGAAGCTCATATCCCCTTAGCCTGTTGAGTATTCCTTTCGTGTAATCGAGCCTGTCTATCGAGAAGATGACCTGGGTGCCTCCGAATGTCTCTGCGAGCCTCTTCTTCTCGGCAAGCACATCCGGATCGTTTGATGCTTTCTGGAACTTTCCGAAGTCTATTCCCATCGGGAAGGTGTCAACCCGCTTGAGCATTGCATCCTGCCCTTCTAGGTACCCCATCTTGTTCTCGTATCCCAGGAGCCTCGAGGCGCATGTGAGAAAGTCCTGCATGTAATCGTATGTATGGAAGCCTATCAGGTCAGCTCCCAGCGTTCCGTTGAGTAGGTCCTTGCCCCATGTTCCTGGAAGAAGCCTGAAGATCTCGTAAGACGGAAACGGTATGTGAAGGAAGAACCCCATCTTCACATCTATGCCGCTGGCCCTAAGCATTGCGGGAAGCAGCATGAGCTGGTAGTCGTGGATCCAGACTACGTCTCCTGGTTTTGCGACCTCCAGAACCGCATCCCTGTACAGCCCATTTACCTTCTTGTACACATTCCAGTTGTTGTCATCGTAATTCACGTATTCGGTGAAGTAATGGAAGAGCGGGTATATGGTGCTGTTGCAGAAGCCGTTGTAGAATCCATTGTATGTAGGTTCGTCGAGAAAGAGCGGCACGCACTTCATCCCGGCAGCAAGCAGTTTAACCTCTGCCCTATCCGCCTCGCTGTCAAAGACACCCCCTGGCCACCCTACCCAGATGTAGTTCTCGATCTTCTTCGCTCCCAGATATGACTTCATTCCTGAGACGAGACCGCCTGCGCCCTCCCTAATGGTGATCTTTCCATTATCGCCTCTTGCGAAAGACACGGGAAGCCTATTCGACACTATAATATATCTCATATCCCCCCAATTTATTGGGATGAGAACTAATAAAACACCTTCGGAGAGGGTTGCCCGAGCCCAGGAAAAAGAGGAGGTTTGATCATGCGCTGCGTTATCAAAGTCCTTTTCGCTTCCAAGAACAGTTTGTAAGCAATCTCCAGTTCCGTGGGGGATATCCTTACCACGGCTCTGCCACCTAGATCGACAACCCAGTCATTGTTCATGGAGTAGAAGTCTGTCTCTTTTCTAGCAAACTTCACCTCGAAGTTTGGGTCGAAAGTGCCTTTCTCCGCAAAACGTACCGAGCTTCTATCCGCAGTCATGAGCTCATATGCATCCTTTGCATCCTCTGCATTTATGGCATAGTACTTTCCGTCAGCCACTATTCCTTCATATGATCACCCAACGGAAACCGCAGGATTTATCCTGCGGAGGAAGTCGGATGATCATATGAATCCGATTACGAAGATGACCGAGTTAAGGAATATCACTTCTTGCCTCTCTACCATATCGCATAACCCAAGGCGGCGCCGTCCTTCGGTATAGTTAGTTCGTTAGGCTTATGTTTTTATTATGATTGATTGGATGCTTGGCTGAATATCCCGGTTCTTCTCAGAGAGGTCACACGATCCGCAATCCAGGAAAAATTTTTTATCCTGAATCGAGAAAATGGGTTCAGGATTTCGGGGTAAAGCTTTTTATGCTTGCCTTTGATTATATTAGAGCGTAAGGGTTCTGGTATTCAACTTGGGGCGCATTGATTGTCTGGAAGAACTGTGTTGAATAAATACAGCCTTTTTGTCTCTGATCTTCATAAAGCCATAAAGAATCGTGATGCGGCGAAGTCTGACAGCATAATGAGGAAAAAAGCCTCCATAATTGCCTCCTTCTCTTCGAGCCATTCGTGGAAGACGTATGAGTACGTCTCCGGAGGCGCGCAGCTTGACAAGGATGCCGTGATAAACGAGAAGCTAAATGCTTTCGCGCACGGCTGGATGGAGATAAACGAGGATGACATAGAGGAGTTCATGTCGCTCAACATAACGGAGTACTCTTTCTGCATGTGGCTCTTCTACACGATGGACAAGGAGCAGAGGAAGGAGTACTCGGAGCTCTTCAGGCAGATAAAGAAGGAGTTCGTCTACGGGCTCGAGCCCATAGAGCGGGTAATTGACTGATCTCTGATCTTTCAAGACCGTTGATGCAATGGCTGTGATAGGCATAGAGAGCAGTGCACACACATTCGGGGTAGGCATAGCCGACAGCGGCAGGGTGCTTGCCAACGAGAAGGAGATGTACAGGATAGGGACCAGGGGGATGATACCCAACGAGGTGGCGGAGTTCCATATAGGCAACGCCGGAACTGTCATGGCAAGGGCGATAGAGAAGGCTGGCATCTCGAAGTCGGAGATAACCGGGGTTGGATACACCCGTGGACCCGGGATGGGGCCGTGCCTCCAGGTGGGGCAGCTCTCTGCGAAGATCCTGGCAAAGAGGCTCCGTGTTCCAATCGTTCCGGTCAATCATGGCGTGGGTCATATAGAAGCAGCAAGGCTCTTCGGGGGGCTAGATGATCCGATAGCGCTCTACGTGAGCGGGGGAAACTCGCAGATACTCAAGCTCGATGCAAGGCCATTCACGCATTACAGGGTTCTGGGCGAGACTTTCGACATAGGCGTGGGCAACATGTTAGACACGTTCGCCAGGGAGGTCGGCCTGGATCCGGCGTGGGGCTCCACAGTGGACAGGCTGGCGCAGTCTGGAAAGAGGTACGTTGAGCTCCCTTACAGCGTAAAAGGGATGGACTTCTCATTCACAGGGCTCATGACAAAGGCCACAACGATTGCGCATACGTTGAGCAGGGAGGATCTCTGCTTCTCGCTGGAGCAGACCGCGTTCTCGATGCTCTGCGAGACTACGGAGAGGGCGCTGCTGCTTACCAATAGCGATGAGGTCTGCGTCTGCGGCGGGGTTGCTCAGAGCCCGAAGCTCAGGGAGATGATAGGGAGCATGGCGAGGAGCCATGGGGCTAGGTTCGGATACGCTCCCGATGAGTTCAACGCAGACAACGGCGGCATGATAGCGCTTGTCGCGGAGGAGATGCTTGAGAAGCGGTTAAGCGTCCCGCTTGGCAGGTGTGACATAGAGCAGAGGTACAGGATAGAGAGTGCGCAGGTGGTCAGATGATGATAGGGGAAGGAGCAGAGGCAAGGATCTACTCGGTCGAGGTATTCGGGGAGCCCCTTCTTGTAAAGGCCAGGGAGCCGAAGGGGTACAGGGTCAGGGAGCTGGACCTTTCTATAAGAAGGTCCAGGACACGGAGAGAGGCAAGGATCATGGATGCGCTGAACAGGAACGGCGTCCCTGCGCCCAGGATAGTCGCTGCCGGAGAGTTCTCGATCTACATGGAGAGGCTTGCCGGAAAGCTCATGAAGGACTC
>JAJYXH010000012.1 GCA_021791075.1 Microcaldota archaeon | reverse complement strand
CTGATTATGCGCTTGATGAAGTAATGAATGATATAAAGATGATAGCAGCACGCGAGGAGTTCAAACAGGTCAAGATAGAGATAGAGCCTGTCACATGGGAGGATCCGCCGCAGCCGACCGGAAAGGACTCCGAGATCTCGAAGATTCTCTCAGGGGCGATAAAGGACCTGAGAGGAATAGATGCGAGGTTCATAGGCATAGGTGGAGGCACGTGTGCGATGTTCCCGAGGAGGGAGAAGATGCAGGCTGTCGCATGGCTCACGCAGGATCCGCTCGACCATCAGCCGAACGAGTACGCGAAGATCAGCGACATGATGGCAGATACGAAGGTATTTGCGTATCTCTTTCTCTGATCGGCACAACTGAAGCCAAGCCTTGTATCTCATATCCCGTATATTTAAGTACATAAGAATAACGATTTTCGTATACTTGTGTATCATAAATAGATATATTTATATACTAGATGTGTAAGATAATAAGTAAATGATCTTCGGGTAGAATCATGGTCTCGCTTGAACGACTTGCAACAGCAAATCCGTGGTGGAGCAAAGGCGTAGAGTTCGCCTATCAAGACGAGAAGCTTGCCAATGTGCTTAACGCGGAGAACTTTACAGTAGAACGGAGAGAGATTGATCTCAAGCCAAACAACGTATATGTAATCAAGGGCCCGCGCCTGGTGGGCAAGACCACATGGCTCAAGATCTTTGTAAAGTCCCTGCTTGAGAAACAGGCCGCACAAAAGGAAGACATACTATACTTCTCTTTTGACGAGGTAAAGAGCAGCAGGGAGCTTTCAAACATGCTTAACTCCTTCCTCGGCAATCCGCATTCGGGGAGAACGTACCTGCTTCTTGACGAACTGCAGAATGTGGAGAACTTCGGAAGCGTCCTCAAGAACCTCTACGACACGGGAAAGCTAAGGAATGTCGTAACTGTAATAACCGGATCCCTTGCGCACACGCTGTATGAGCCCGGGAGAGGATCGGAGGGCAACGTATACTATATGCGCACCGCCACATTCAATGCCTTTGTACAGGGCATGCTGCATGATGTAGAAACCAGGCACGGGGTTAACAGGCTAAACCAGCTTCTTGGATATACCTTTTCCAACAAAGAGGCTGAGTCGTTGCTTGCGCTTCTCGAGGAGGGCATCGATATCGAATCGGACATAAAGAAGATATACGCTAAGGCGAATGAGGCTGGCCCTTACATAGTCCCACTGAACAAGCTGTTCTACATCTACCTTAGAACCGGGGGGTATCCTGACGCGCTCAACCGCTACGTTAGAAACCTGCGAGGCGGAAAGCCCGAGCGCATAGACAACGAGATATATGCAAGAATCCTGAATTATCTGAAGACTGATGCGGCTATGCTTGCAGGCAAAGGCGCTGGCGATACTGCCATTGCAACCAGAGTTCTGGACTCGGTCCTTGGGCATGTCGGCATGAAAGTCTCGTATGCAAAGATGGCGAGGGAGATGGATGCAAACAATGTCACATTTACGAGGTACATAAGCCGGCTCGAGGATTCCTTTGCATTCATAATACTGAACGGGTTGGACGAGAGCCTTAAGAAGAG
The DNA here is from genome assembly GCA_021791075.1 of Microcaldota archaeon. GTDB lineage: Archaea > Micrarchaeota > Micrarchaeia > Micrarchaeales > CABMGC01 > JAKAVK01. The sequence continues at coordinate 3,294 of JAJYXH010000012.1, read as the reverse complement.
GGAGACAAAGAAACTGTACTTCTCCGACGTGTTTATGCACTACTCCATCGGCGCGGCAGAATCCGGCAAATCCGGTTCTGTGTTCTCTGAGGAGTCCCTCAACTCGACCATGATAGGCAGCCTTGTCGAGGAAGCCGCTATAAGCAACCTCATGCAGATAAAAGAGGAAGACCAGATGCGCGAATATGGAACATACCTTGGCTTCTACCATTCCCAATCCGGTAAGGAGATAGACTTCATATACGTGCGCAACAACGGATCTGCCGTTGGAATAGAGGTAAAGTATCAGGCCGGCATAAACCTGAAAAGCGACTTAAAGCGAATAAGCGCCATAACCGAATACATCATCATGTCGAGGGACGAGATCGGCCTGTACGGCCAGACCGCGGTTGTGCCTGCATGCATTCTCCTTGCCTTAGTAAAGAAGTCGCCGCACAACCTGTGAAAGGCTGAAGACCCTGGCATCGCACGGCTCACGCAGGATCCGCTCGACCACCAGCCAATGAGTACGCGAAGATCAGCGACATGATGGCAGATACGAAGGTATTTGCGTATCTCTATCTCTAAGACTAGATTTACGGCGTCCAGACCTCTTCCTTAATTGAATTAAGAAGTTCTGTGGTTACCCTAACCTTGCTATGGCCTGGCTTTACAAGTATGTCGCGCAGAATCTTGTCCTTCGGCGTCTTTATCGGGGTTCTCATACATCTCACTATATGGTGGGATTTAAGATATTTAGTACTTTGCGTTAAATTTACCATTAAGGGTGCAGCACGTCCCTGATGCCGTTTACGATCTCGTCGACATTCACTCTTATTCTGTACGCATAATGCCTGTCCATCTCCGGAACGCTTAGCAGCTTCCGCTTTATCCGCACCAGTCCGTCTTCAAGCTCCCTTACCCTGTCCTGCGGATTTCTGTCCAACCGCCTCAGCGTCGCTATTCGATCCAAAGTTCCTACTCCTCTTTGCATCTGTCCCTCCATACTCTCACCAAAATCAACTTCTCACGTACCTGCAATGGCATATACGGCCCTCTTCGAGCTGCCTCCGACAGCCCTTGCAATCTCCCGTACCACCTCTTTCTCGCCGTCCTTTACGTCGTGGGCCTTGACAACGAAGCCATAGTCGCCTTCTGTTATGGCAACCTCCTCCACCTTCCTTATTCCCATCAGCCTCGCGGCCGCCTTGTGCAGATTCCCGTTCCTGCCGGGCCTCACGAAAAAGTAGTGATAGCCACGGCTAACCCTTCGTATATTGTTCCTATTCATCTCTCCACCCGGTATAAACTTGGAAGAATTATAGAAGATCAGTCTGCGTAGACTACTCTCCAGGAGTTGTATCCGTCAGGCACCAGCTTCACGGGCCGGTTCGCGTTCGGATCCACGTAGAGCCTCTTCCTTGCCCTGAAGATCCTGTTCATAATGCTCACTATACCACCAAGTATGACTGTTTAAGAAGAAAATGGGGAAAGAGGGGATCGAATCTGACAGCTAGAGATGTGGGTTGGTTGGGGGTTCAGTCTAGCTATAGAAAGAGATACAATGCGGGTTATGCAATTGTTCATTCGATCCATTTTCCCTTGGTACATATTATGTCTTAACTTATATATAATTAGTCTTGAGATACATATGAGTAAACGCCACCACGGGTAGAAATATATACCTATCTATCTAATATTCATAACAAACACAGAGGCAATCTAATGAGAAATGCTGAGAAAAGAGAGCTGGCAATTGAACAGGAAGTTTTAAAAATACTCAGCATGAATGCGAGGGCTTCCTTCAACTTTATCGGTAACAGGATAGGCACTTCTGCACAGCAGGCATACAGAATTGTCAAGAAACTCGAGAAGAAATACGGAATAAAGTATTTAGCAGAGATAGACGTGGAAAAGTTGGGGTACATAAAGTTTTTGGTCTTAGCCAAGTTCTCCGGCGACATACCGACTGAGAAAGAAGTTAAGGAGATATTTGACAAAGATCCTAGAATACAAATGGGAATGATGCTTGCGGGAAGGAGTTATGACCTTCTCTTCTATGTACTTGTTCAGAATAACGAGGAGATTGATGAACTAAGGCGGGAACTTACTAGCAATTCACCTCTTCGAAATTATAACATGATATTATATCTTACCCCCTTTTATCAATCCTATAACTTCGTGCCACTTAGAGATGAATTCATTGATACACTTAAAGAGCGGATACTCTCCCTAAGAACTAAAAAGAATTATCCTATAAGTAGAGAAAAACAACAGAACATGTTGAAGAGAGAATTTGCAATATTAAAAGAATGGAATTTAGATGGTAGTACGGATTTAAGAGATATAGATAGAAAATATGGTTTTGAGAAGGGCAGAGCACAGTATGCTTACTATAGGTTATTAGAATCGGGTCTTATAAAACGGCTTACTATAACTATGACCAATCTCTCAATAAAGTATATTTCCGTGTTTTCGTTAAAGATTTTCAATTATGAAGCATTCTACAAAACAAGAAAGAGACTTTTCGAAGATATAATAAGCGAAACTAGTACACCAACGAATAGGTATTTACTTGTTGGGGATATAGGAAGTCCATTTAGCGGTCTTTTATTTCTGCCAGTATTTGGGGAAAACGACATAGAAGTCAGAAACGAGATGGCTAAAAAGATTAGAGGAACTAGAGTAAGAATTCATACGACAACAAAGATATTCGGAAGAGTATGCCTTAGGAAATTTGATAACGCCTATGCCATGCAAACAGAAACATTATCTAAAAATTATGGTGTACCAACAACACCAAAAGAGAACTACCTTGAAAACTGATAGTACATTGTATTTTCTTTAAGGTGCGCTTCTAGTTCCAGTAATAATCATATCTTCACCTAGCGTGTAAACCGAGATATTATGAATTAACGAACTTTAAAAGGCTTTTCTATAATCCGTTTATCGGAATACGTCAGTGCTACCCTCCAATGTTCTTCAGTATAGTCCTCAGTATCACGTAACCGTCCCTGAATGTTCTCAACTTCGCCTCCCCCGCGACCCTCTTCTTCTCCGTGCTCGGCACCTCAATTATTCTCAGTCCCGCCTTCACCGCCTTTATGTTTATCTCGGTCTCTATGCCGAATCCCTGCTCCTCCAGCTTCAACTTTGGGAGAACGCTCCTCCTCAGGCTCCTGTAACCGTAGCAGAGATCGATGTAGAGAAGCTCGGGTTCATAAAATTCATGATTCTTGCAAAGTTCCTTGACAACGTGCCAACTGAGAAGGAGATAAAAGATATCTTTGACAAGGAGCCAAGGATACAAATGGC
>JAJYXH010000063.1 GCA_021791075.1 Microcaldota archaeon | reverse complement strand
TAAGGATATCTCTAAACTCTCTTGCTCCTCTGTTTTCTGGCAGCATGACCTTTCCTCCATGCGCCTCTATTATTGACATTGCATTTTCTATCTCGTTTCTTTCCGATATCTCCTTTCTTATAAATGCCCCGTCATCTCTTATTCTTCCTAAATATTCAGAAACTGTCTTTCTCCTCTTCCTTTCTTTGTCCCATAGTCGCAGATCCCTATAGACGTAATATCTCCCTTTTATTCGACGTATCACTATGTAATACGGCCCATGATACTCTTGACGTATTTTTTCTAGAGCATTTCTTATTTTATCAGGCAATATCTGCATACTTATATAGGATAACAACATGTATTTAAGCATAGTGTTAATTCTCCTGCACGTTAACACACATTAGATAAGCAATTCTTTGTTATTGTTCATGCGGTATGTTTCATTTACGAGGCAGCAAGGCAACAAACTCAAGTCATCTATATATACCGGCTAAGCCATAATATATCTCGGATGTGTGGTCTGATGGCACTACTTATACCCCAAATACCCACGATTTTTGAACCCGCCATCAGAGCCATATCCGATCATCTGCGCGTGGCGTACCCCACCCGCGCGCATTATACTTGCTGGAAGTGCAGCGGGAGCTACACCGCTCCCGGAGACTTCCTCTGGCACATACGATACTGTACTCAATGATTCTGAGATACTGACGGGTGGAGAGATGAATAGGAAGAATATACGAATGGTCAGCCGTGGCTATCACTACTTTTTCGTGAAGCCTGGCAGGAACGGGAACCTGCACAAGGCGGCCGCGAGGCTGATGGGAATAAGGAAGGTCGGGGAGGTGGCCATCACCGAAGGCGAGTACGGGTTTGTAGTCAAGGCCCATGACGTCAAGGATGGGGAGAAGGCAGTGGTAAGGGAGATTGCAAAGGCTGTCGGAGGCAGCTCGAAGAGGGCGGTGTGCCACTGCAGGTACGTAAGGAATCGAGAACCGGTGAGATGACGGAGAGACAGGTGCAGAGAAAGATATGAACTTTGGAAGGGATGGTGGCCCGGATAAGTCCGCAGGACAGGGTAGAGCATCTTGAGGCGGAGTTGCTGCGTATAAAGCGGAAACTGCTAAGCGTTCCGGAGATGGACAGGCGCTATGCGTACATGATGAGGGTAAGCGTGGGCGAGATACTGGACGACATAGGGGAGGCGCTTCGCTGTAAGGATTGACCTGCGGCGCCTGCCTTCCAGTATGCCGGGCCTCTTCCCGCTAATGGCATACCATAAGATACTCAGCTCAGTCCTATCACTGCGGTGCCGATCGCTATCACGAGTATCCCTATCCACCTCAGCGGAGAGACCGGCTCGGCGAGGAAGGCGTATGCGAAGACGCTTGCGAAGATGTAGCTGAGCCCGCCGAAGCTGTAGGCCCAGCTCAGGCTCCTCCTGCTCAGCGTGTAGAAGTAGGCGAGGGTGGATATGCCATAGAGTATTAGGCCGAAGAACAGGTAGACCGCGATGTAGAGCCCAGCGCTCTCGAGCCCGGCCTTGAAGAGAAGCTGTCCGGCTCCGCCTAGCAGCGTGCTGAATACGAGTATGAGTGCGAAGAACATCTTTGACTCTCTATCCATGTAATCCCTAATAGGTAACTGCCACGATCGCTATCCCGACTATGACCAGGGCCACGCCCAGCGCCCGATGGAGGCTTATCCTCTCGTTCAGCTTGAACTTGGAGATCAGGAGGACGAATATGAAGACGCTCGCAAAAGTCGGATAGACAAAGGAGAGGTCGCCGTACCTGAGCGCGCCGAGATAGACCACAAGGCTTACCGCATAGACTATGAGTCCGAGTATTATCGCCCTGTTCTTCGCAAGCGACCATATGCCGTTAATGTTGAACTTGAAGGCATTGAGGTTCCTCTTGAATATGTACTGGGCGATGGCGGCCAGTACGGCAGAGACCATTATTACCGCGATTATAACGAACTCGCTTACCATCAGTTCCCCCATCGATTTATTCATCTTAATAATCGCAAGCTTATTTAATCTTGGTTTCCATAAGGAATTGATCGAATGTTCGATAACGTTACTAGAGAGGAACTGAGGCTGGTGTACATGTCCATAGCCATCATAGCGCTAAGCATAATCGCGATAATCCTGCTCGCATACGGAGTGAACGGCATAATATTCTACGTTGTTGCGATCATAGCGATAGCGCTTGGATTTTACATGGCGAGGAGCATCTCATCGCAGAGGCCCGAGACGCAGCAGGGCTCTAGGAGTAGGGAGCGTAGATAACGCTGATACAGATGAACAAGCTCATAATTGCGGAGAAACCGAGCGTAGCTTCAAGGCTCGCGCTCTCCCTCGGCGACGGACAGCCCAGGAGGGGCAACTTCAACGGCGTCAACTACTACGAGGTCAGCAAGGGAGGCGAGACGCTCTACATAGTCGCTGCTGCGGGCCACCTCTTCACGATAAGGCAGAAGACCCCTAGCAGGGATCTCCCGATATTCGATATAGAGTGGATCGCATCGTACAAGGTCAGCGACTCCTCATACTTCACGAAGAAGTACCTTGACACGATAGCCGAGATAGGCAAGAAGTGCACCACATACGTAAACGCTTGCGACTACGATATAGAGGGCACGGTAATAGGTACCAACATAATCAAGTACGTCACCAACGGAGACGTGAACTCGATTCCCGACGCGTCAAAGATAATGAGGATGAGGTTCTCAACAACGACCAGGGAGGACCTGCTGAACGCCTACGCTAACCTCAACCAATTCGACTCGGGAAACTTCGACGCCGGAGAGGCAAGGCACATCCTCGACTGGATGTGGGGAATAAACCTCAGCAGGGCGCTCATAAAGGCGATAACTTCCGTAGGGGCGAAGAAGATACTCAGCATAGGCAGGGTCCAGGGCCCGACGCTCGGCGTTCTCGCTGCAAGGGAGAACGAGATAAAGGAGTTCAAGCCCAGGGACTTCTGGAGGCTCCTGATGCACTGCAGCTCGATAGAGTTCGAGAACAGGCGCGGAAATATTTTCGAGAAGGAGACGGCAGACCAGATACTCGAGAAGGTAAGGGGTGGAGAGGTCAAGGTTAAGTCCGTTGATAGGAAGGAGAACCAGGTAAGGCCGTATCCGCCTTTCGACCTGACATCGCTTCAGCTCGAGGCCAGCAGGGTCTTCGGGATAGACCCATCGAGGACTCTCGCGATTGCGCAGTCCCTGTACGAACGCTCCTACATATCGTATCCGAGAACGACGTCGCAGAAGCTGCCCTACTCGCTCAATCTTCCCAGAATAATAAACATGCTGGCCAAGGCGGATAACTACAAGGCGCTTGCGGAGAGGCTGATAAAGGAGTCGAGGTTCAGGCCCGCCGAGGGAATGAAGGAGGACGAGGCCCACCCGGCAATATATCCGACCGGGGAGCAGCCGAAGAAGCTTACCGAAGAAGAAGATAAGATCTACGATCTCATCACAAAGAGGTTCCTCTCGTGCTTTGCCGAGTATGCAACGCTCGAGTCAACAAGGATCACGCTCGACGCTTCCGGGGAGGAGTACGCCGCAAACGGCAGCACGATAAAGAAGAGAGGATGGCTCGAGTTCTACGGCTACTACAAACCCGCGGAGGCGACGCTTCCGGGCATGACCCCTGGAAATGCCATAAAGCCTGAGAAGATATTCTCGAAGAAGGGAGTCACCGAACCGCCGAAGAGATACTCGAAGGCGAGCCTGATCGCGCTGCTTGAGAAGAAGAACCTCGGCACAAAGGCGACGAGGTCGGAGATAATAGACACGCTCTTCAGGCGCACGTACATAAAGGGAGCACGGATAGAGGTGACGGGGCTTGGCATGAGCGTCTACAGGGCGCTCAGGGAGTACTGCGGGGAGATACTCGACGAGGACATGACCAGGAAGCTCGAATCCGACATGGAGGGCATAGCGAAGGGAACGGCGAAGGAGCAGGACGTGATAAAGGAGGGAGAGGACATAATCAAGAAGGTTATAGGGCAATTCAAGACAAACGAGAAGGAGATTGGCATGAAGCTCAAGGAGGGTCTCGTGGAGTCGGAGATCGCGAGCTCGCTGGGAAAGTGCCTAAAGGACGGTGGCATGCTCGTGATAAAGAGGTCTGGCACGGGAAAGAACTTCGTGGGCTGCAGCAGCTGGCCGAACTGTGACCAGACATACCCGCTCCCGCAGGGGGCGATGATAGTTCCAACTGGGAAGATATGCGATATCTGCCACACGCCCATAGTAAAGGTCTTCAGGAGGGGAAAGAGGCCGTTCCAGATGGACCTCGACCCGAACTGCGAGACGAAGAAGGACTGGGCAAAGCCGAAGACCGGATTGGAGATAAAGCAGGAGCAGCAACAGCAGCAGGTTGCGGCAGTGGCAAAGGGAGGCCAGGAGATGGTAGTGCAGCAGCCGGCCGCTGAGAAGAAGGTGGTAGCAGCGCCAACAGCGCCGCAGGAGAAACAGAAGGCAAAGAGAGCTCCGAAGAAGACAGCAAAGCCGGCCAAGTTACCGAAGAGAAAGAAGAAGGCCGAGTGAAAAAGTAATGGTGCAGAGATTATTTGATAATCTATTGGCCCATCAGATCAAACATCTCCTTAAACCTGATCAGAGACTTTCTTCTTAGATTATACGTATTTGCGAATTTTGCATATGCCATCCACCCATCCGGGCTACGCCTAGCACCCTCAATGGATATCTCACCCCTAAGATACCTCTGTTTGAGTTTTTCGATGCGCTTCCAGATCCTTCTTGAATTGCTCTTCTTAAGCAAACGATATTTCAAGAATATCCTAAAGCCAAGAAAAGTTACCCCATGATTTGAAATAAGGGGCTTCGCCCCTTATGAACCCCTTGCAGCTCGGGCGTCCCTCCGCAAACCCTAAAGGGTGCGGATTCGGACGCCCTCGCACGCAACGCCACTACATCGCAAGGGTCT
>JAJYXH010000080.1 GCA_021791075.1 Microcaldota archaeon | reverse complement strand
CTTGGCGCGGCGGGAGTGCCGGTAGACCCGCGACTCGTCGGGGAGTATGCGGTGATCGCAAACGAGGCGATAAAGCAGCTCGAGAGCGGATACCTGACGCAGATCGCATAAGCTGGCGTAAGCTGGGCATTAACGCGGACTAGAAAACGCATAAAAAGAGCCCCGTCAAGGATATACTGTATTCCGAGTCGATAAAATGCACACACTTATCAGAGAGCATAAACACGAGGCTCCCCATCACCACCATCATCTACTTAAGGGCATATTCGAGGAGATCACGCACCATGACAGGAATAACGGGCAGCCGTTTCCTTCTATATGCTTCACCGGCCCGATAGGCGCAGGCAAGAGCACGTATGCCGATGCATTAGCAGCGCACATAAAGAAAGAGACCGGGCAGGAGGTGCCACGTTTCTCCATGTCCACAAAGATTATGGAAGAGGCATTGAGGAGATACGGCAGGCGTTCGAGAAGGCCGACGGAGCCGAGAACGCCATAGTGGTCAACGGTGACAACATCTTCAGGATAGACTTCCATGACATGTACGTGAGGCACAAGGCGAACGAGGCTCTGGTCACGATAGGGATAGTCAGGGTCAGCAACGTCAAGGGATACGGAGTGATAGTGCTCGACGGGGAGCGTATTCTCGACTTCGTGGAGAAGCCCGATCCGGAAGGAGGCGAAGAGCAACTTCGTAAACGGTGGCATATATATGATCAGCAGGAAGGCCCTGGAGCTTCTTCCAAAGGAGCATGCATTCTCATTTGAGAAGGACTTCCTGCAGAAGAGGACCGCGGCTGGAGGCATATACGGATACCACTTCACGACATTCTACACGGTCAACGACATGGATCAGTACAGGGACGTTCAGGAACGGCTGGCCAGTGGGAGAGGCTATGGGGTCAAAAGCGGCCGGCCTTGATGCGACCAATATGCGTATATAAATATTCTTAGCTAGTAATAATTGGATGATGATATGAATAAGGGATTGGTGGCACTAGGAGTAATAGTACTCGTGGCAGTAGTTGTATACGTGATCGTCTCCGCAGGGTCAGGCACTGCCAGCACGAAAACACAGGCAACCACCCTGACGCCATCGACGGCGGGGCAGAGTTACGTGCCTGTTCAGATGACGGACCCGCCACAGGTTCCTGCGGGAACCTCGTCACTGGTCATAAGCTACTCATCACTTGCACTGCACACCGAGGGAGGCGCTGGATCCGGATGGATCTCCGCAAACGCGAGCGGGTCGATCGACCTAATGGCCTTGCTGAACGTCTCGAAGACGATGGGGGCTGTAGCGGTTCCTAACGGCACAAAGATAAACATGGTAAGGTTCAACATCTCCTCAGCTGAGATAACAATCAACGGCACGACGTACAACGTAACTGTGCCGAGCAGCCACGTACAGGTGAACCTGGAGCAGACAGCCAAGGCGAACGGAACAAGCAGCGTGCTGCTCTCGCTCTCTCCTGCAGTTGTAAGCATATTAACCTCAAACGCAACGGTATTCGTTATGGTACCTTCCGTGAAGGCGGTGGTAGTGCCAAATGGTGCAAACCAGAGCTCGATCAAGGTCGGATTCCAGGCAGGGCTTAACGAGAGCGTGAAGGCAATGATAGATGAGTCTGGAGCTAACATAACGGTAACAAACGCGACGCTCTCCAGCTCTGGCAACAGAACGTCCCTGAGCGTCACGATAAAGAATAACGGAAACCAGTCAGTAACCATAAGGCACATAATGCTGAAGGGTAACCTCACAGTGTCTGTCAGCAGCAATGCGATCGCCGCAAAGGTGGACAACCTCTCGGGCGAGATAGAGGGAGAGGTCAAGAGCGGCTCAGTCTGCGCAAACGTCACGGCAGTAGGCGGCTCCGCAAGCCCGAACGCCGTGGGTTCGGAGAACGAGAGCCCAAACGGCAGCGCCAATGCCATTGAAGTTGGACACTCAAATGTCACGGTAGGGAGCAACGGCGCATACAACGTCTCGCGGGGCTCGCACAGCGGATACGGGGCTGCGGAGAGTTACCCCGGGGCTTCGGAGACTGAGTTCAGGGGATTCGGGGGTGAGAGCGCCAAGATCGTGGCAGAATTCAACCTACGTGCAAACGCAAGCGTATGCACGTCAAACGGCCTCGTTACACTCCTTGGCAGCCTCAAGACAGGGGTGGAGAACGTGAGTGCGCATGCCGGAATGTCACAGACGGAGTTCAGGGTTATGAACTTCCTTGCCGCAGCGAACGGAACGCTGATGCTTCCTTTCACGAGCGAGGATGTGAACGGCACCGGCTACAACATAAGCGCAGGTGCATCGCACACCTTCACCTTCAACGGAGTCGTATCTACAGGAGACGGAGTGATAACGATAGTGTCAATAATTGGCAAGCAGTACAAGGTCACTGCAGGAGGAGACGATGGTGCGTACTCATCAGTCAACGCCACTGACGCATAATCAGAATAGACTGGTATGGGGCTGACCGCTTGAATTAGGGGGCATGGTATGATTATGCTATGCCAGAGGCCTGGCCGGAAGGGGGTTGCTTCGCTCCGCCAGGAGGCCTCTGCCTTGCGCCCGCAGGCCGGAGCACCTGGACGGTCTTGTGGCCGCCGAGGAAGCTTATTATTATAATCGATGCGAGCCAGTCCCAGAAGTTGTATGCTATGCTGAGGCTGAAGAGCTGATTCAGGGCCCAGATGAAGACGAGGGGGGCGATTACGATGAGCGCGGCCATGAGCAGGAGCCAGAGAAGGGCGTATAAGGTAAGTTTCATGTTAAAGACCCTGATGGACAGGAATGTAGCACTCAAGGCAGAGGCGCCTGAAATTAATACCAATCGGGGATTTAAAACGCTATCTGTGCAGGAGGCTTCATCCCATAATTCCTGAACGACGTTAAGTCCTTATCCTTTTCGACTGACTGTTTCAGTATGGGGAAAGCCCCAGAAGGGAATCGAACCCTCGACATCCAGTTTACAAAACTGGCGCTCTACCACTGAGCTACTGGGGCGCTTCGGATAAAGGACGCGGATCAGCTATAAAAGGCTTGTCTTGGATCCATTGAGAATCGGTGCTAAGGTATGTAAGCTATGCCTCCATTCTCTGCAACAGCATCAAGACTAGCCCTTGCAGAATACGCCTTATCAGCGAGAATCAGTGCTGGAGTTATATATAGAAGCCCCAAATGTTACCTTTTTCTAACATAGTTTTAGCATGGAGAGAGGGCTGAGAAAGAGATAATATACTAGCTTTTGTCAACGAAACCCAGTAGTTGGTCATGAAATGGCGGAGGTTGGGTATCAAACTGCGTTGTTGAAGTGACGCAGTGCCCTAATCCAGAAAAGAATGTACTTTATGTTACTGCCCTTTTTGCATGTATTCTCCTCTGTTCTGCTTGCTGACGCTGGCAAGAATGCCGCATTTCACAGGTTTATCCAATCCTATTTGTCTATCGTTGTTCTCTCCCCATAATATACCCGAACCTGGTGCAACAATATATCTGCAAAATCACGAAGAGTTATCATCTTTTCAGACGCCATACAGGAGGTGTTTGCAGAAAACCATTTTCACCACGACCCAAAAGTTCTGGATTATCGCCACTGCGTTGAAGAGAAACAGCCTTATTGCAGGGTTCTTCGAACTGATCCTTGGCCTTATCGATTTATCGAGTTTGTAGCTCGATTCGATGCCGAATCTCTTGCGATAGAATTCTGCGATACTTCGCAGTCCTAGATCTGTTCCCCAGGTTATGAAACATAGCTGCATTGCTCCATGATGCCTGAACCGTTTTCCCTTGTTATATCTGATCACGCTGACTGCGCCAACGAGTTGGCTGATCGATTTACCATCTTTCACGCTCTTCATCAGATATGTTGTTCTGTAGCTGCCCTTTTTCTTTTTCAATCTGTTGCCCTTCATCGGCATTATGAACCCAATGTTGAGCCTCATTAGCAGTCGAACAACTTCGATAGAGTAGAATCCTCTGTCGAGAAGAAGTGTTCCGACCTTTATGCCGCATCTTTTCAGGAGATAAAGAAGGGTTTGCACTACCTCCCTCATGGTTGTGCCAAGTGGCACGAACGTAATTGCCAATGTAAAACGTTTTCCGTTCTTTCCAACGAGATCTATGGTCGCAATCATGTGGAATTTTGTGGTACCATCCTTCTGTCTGCTCCTGCCGATCTCTTCCCTGTCCTTATATGGCCCGCCATGATAAGGGATTCTGTGTATGTCTATTGCAGCATCGATTATCTGCCCGCCGAATCTTTTCTTTGCATCGGTTCTGAGAATCGAATTGATCTCATCCTCGACTTTTTTCAGGTTGAGGTTCTCAAGGACTCTTGCTATTTGCCGCCTTGATTTTCCCTTCCTCATCCTCTTTCTTGCACCATGAATACTACTGTGTGCTGATGCCGACTTTATCGTGACTGTAGTGGCATCGCTAACAAGTCTCTGGTTGTGGATCACGCATGAGGCGTTTTTCAGGACTGTTGTCAATATCTGGGATATGTTCTGGAGAACATTTGTTCCCTTATACTCTCTCTTCGATGTTCCGCCGAAAGGCGCAGGTTTCTTATTCTTTGTTTTTGATATACTCATTGAGTCAAGATGCGGCAGTCTGCCTTCAGAAATGATGGCAGCTCCGCTTAGCATAATATGGATCCATGCAACAGGTCGCCAACGTGTTGCTGCCGTCTTATTTTAATACACAGGAAAAATTTATGACACTTCCACATTAGCGGAAGTGAGAGCCATCAGACCACATTACAAGGCATTTACGTCTGAAATGGCCAACTACTGAAATTGCACATGATATGCGATGCAGAGACCGAAATCCCTGTAAGTTTCTACATTGCACCTGGAAATAGGCATGACTCTGTGTTCTTCGCCAAGTTGTTCGATGATGTGAATCGGAGGTTTTGTATTGCACATGGTGCAAAGTACATTGCAGACTCTGCCTTTGATGCAACCCACATATACAA
>JAJYXH010000046.1 GCA_021791075.1 Microcaldota archaeon | reverse complement strand
CTGGTCATGAAGGACTCGGAGGGGAAGCTCTCACTCGAGTTCGTAGGGCCTTCGAGCAGGAGAAGGTACAAGCTCCAGATGATAGACGTGAAGAAGAGCGTCGAGAAGGAGCCGAACGTGGTCTTCGATGCGAACGTCGAGATAAGCGGAGACCCACTCAAGGACATACTCAAGGACGCGAGCCTAATCTCGTCATACATCTCGTTCAAGGCCTCAAAGGACCAGTTCACCACTACCGCGCACGGCGACTCCGGAGAGCTCGAGGAGCTTCACGAGAAGGACGGTGCAGTCATGAAGAAGGTCGACGCGACAAAGAACGCGGAAGCGGTCTACAACCTCGAGTTCCTGGAGAACATGGTCAAGTCATGCCCGAGCGGCAACGTGATCTCGATAGCCATGAAGTCCAACGAGCCTCTGAAGCTGAGCTACAAGATCGGGGACGCGGATCTCTCGTATTTCCTTGCCCCTTACATGGAAGACTGATTCTGTGGAGTCGGAGGAGGACGTGGTAAGGAGAATAGAGAAGGACATAGCCATATTCTCAGATAACATCAAGCAGATAAGGATGGACGAGCTGAGCGGTGAGGAGAGGAAGATCGTTGAGCTCGCGGAGATGTACGCGAAGGACTCGAGGGCCTTCCTCTCAAAGGACCAGCGCTACACCGCTTTCGCAAGCATAGCCTACGCGCACGGGCTCCTCGACTCGATACGCAAGCTGAAGAATCTAATGGAATGATCAGATGCAGATATACAAGGAGGGAAAGGCGGCGATCAATTACTCCGATGGCACCTTCCTAAATCCCAAGATGTCTCTTCTGAGGGACATCTCGGTGCTCTTTCTCAAGTCACTCAACGCAAAGGGCGCATCGCTCCTGGACAGCACGGCCGCGACAGGCATCCGTGGCATAAGGTACGGCCTCGAGGCCGGGATAGAAAGGATAACGTTCATCGACATAAACAAGGACGCGTGCATGAAGATAAGGTCGAACATCAAGAGGAACCGCATCAAGGCGAAGGTCATGGACCAGAGCATACAGGAGTTCGCAGCGTCAGAGACCGGGCCTTTCGATATAATCGATCTCGATCCTTTCGGGAGCCCTGTGCCCCACGTACACGACCTGCTCAAGATCTCGAATAGCGAGACGATGATGATGGTCACAGCCACTGACACGGCGGTGCTCTGCGGTGCACACTACTCCGCGTGCATAAAGATCTACGCCGCGAGGCCGATGCACAACGAGCTCTGCAAGGAATCCGGCATCCGGATACTTCTGGGATTCATCGCGCGCGAGGCAGCGCAGTTCAACTTCGGGATAGATGTCAGGCTGTCCATCTCCGATCTCCATTACATGCGCGTCTTCGTCACGCTGAAGCGCGGAGCAGCCCAAGCGGTGGACTCGATAAAGCACCTCGGCTTCCTTGCCTCGTGCAGGGCTTGCCACGGCTTTGAGACCTACGGCGGGATGGTCCCCGAAGTAGTAAAGAGGTGCCCGAACTGCGGAGCTGCGAGGGAGCTCGCCGGCCCGATGTGGCTCGGCGGACTCCACGACAGGGAGCTTCTCACAAAGATGCTTCATGAGAAGGGGCCATATGACGATGCCAAGAGATACATAGAATCGATACGCAATGAACCTGAAGACATGTTCTTCTACTCCATCCCCGCACTTACAAGGTCTATGGGAATCGGCTCGGTCTCGCCGAAGATAGTCGTAGAGAGATTAAGAGAGAAGGGATTCGAGGCCTCTCTAACTCAATTCGAGAAGGAAGCGGTCAAGACATCGGCCCCACTCCCAGACGTGGCGAGGGCGGTAAGGATCCTTAAGAAGTAATTCACGTCCATTCCCGTGTCCTGCCAAGCTAAAGGATAGAAAAATAAACCCAAAAAGGGAGGGGCAATGCAAAGCATTCATACATTGGGGATGTGGGTGGGATATGAATGACTAAAAAAAGGCATGATGCACTTGCCCCGTAATTACATTATACCAGGTTATATATAATGGTTGATCCATCGCGATCAGTCATAATCGGATTGGATAAGAAAAAACCCAGATATAATGCTGTTCTGTCCATATATCAAGGATTACTACCCATATCAGTGGGAGATATGCCTCTATTATTTACCCATTTAACTTGGAATAGCTGGCATAAACACTACCCATATATATACCCATATAAGGAGATCATCTGTATATTACTGTGCACTCTTTCAGCGCGAAGACCTCCCTCGCGTTCTCCAGCCTTCCTATCACGGCGATCTTCCCGCTGCCCTTGGCAAAGGAGATGCAGGCCTCCACCTTGGGAAGCATGCTGCCGGCCTCGAACTCGCCATCAGCCGCGTATCTCTCCATGGTCCTAGCGTCGGCTCTCCTTATCAGCCTCTTGCTCCTGGAGAAGTCGAGGTAAGCTCCCTCAGTGTTCGTAAGTATGACGAGACGGTCGGCCCTCAGCTCCATCGCCAGGAGCGACGATGCCCTGTCCTTGTCTATGACCGCGTTGAGGTACGATGTTACTCCTCCCCTCAACGAGACCGCGACGCCTCCTCCGCCTCCAGATATGACGACATAGCCAAGCGAGAGAAGATCCCTGATCGTCTCGATCTCTAGGAACCTCAACGGTCTCGGCGACGGCACCACGATCCTGTAGCCGTGTATGAGCTTCCTGAGCACGTTGCCCTTCCTCTCGAGTTCAGCTGCCTTCGCCCTCGTGTAGAACCTCCCTATCGGCTTGCTCGGCCTCCTGAACTCGGGATCCTTCGGATCAACAACCGCCCTGCTTATCACGACGACGGACCTGCACCCGAGCCTCTTCAACTCATCGTCTATCTCGAGCCCTATCTCCGCCTCTGTCTGCGCCGTGAGCTCCGCAAGGCTCTTCTTCTCTGCCATCGCGAGCTCTCCGACCTGTGGACCGTTGCCGTGCGTTACCACTATCTCGTTGCCGCTTCTCGCCAGCCTGGCAATCTCCCTTGAGACAGAGCCGAGCGACCTCCGGTCAGTGAGCGCGTTCCCGCCAATAGCGATAATATACCTCATTATACCAACGTTAGCCGTAATGATATTACGCAATAACTGTTAAATACGTTGAAGTGATACCACAACTAATATATACCAGTTTCGCCATAAAGATAACCCTGGAGGGCTGAACTGGGGTTGAATTTGATGGCTGGAAATATACGACTGGGATCTGGGGCTATGGGGGAAGCGGAGAAGGGCAGGATGCCGTTGGGGGACGGTGTTGAGTACGACTTGGACGGATCTGAGGCAAGGGACCTTGCGTACCTTATGGAGAACAGTTGCATCTCGTGCGACCGCGTTCTCCCGAAGTACTCGGTGAGGATCGTACCGTCAAGGTACATGCAGGAGCGCGACAGCTATGTAAAGAGCGGCCTAGCCGCAAGAAGGCTCCTCTGCACCGAGTGCTACGGCACGATGTCAAGGTCCCATAAGCGAAGAATGAGCCAGAGTCCGCTGGCGCAGGATAGCAGGAGGCACCTGGTGAGCCAGGTGGTCTCTTCCATCATGCAGGAGCAGTGATTCCTGCTCCGAGCATAGGCCGGTCCGGGTTTGATTTTTGATATTGGGCATCGCGATCGATGCCCAGCAGATCCCCGTTTCTAGAGAGCCAACGTCTTCTCTCTTTGTAGTCGGGCATGGCCCCGGAGACGTGCGACCAGAACCTTGGGCTGTGGTTGTGCTCCCTGCTGTGCGCGAGCTCGTGTACTATGACATAGTCCAGTATGCCCGACGGGGCGAAGAGAAGCCTTATGCTGAGCGAGATGCTCCTGGTCCTCTTCGAGTAGCTGCCCCACCTTGAGCACGTGTTCTTGAGCGAGACCGTGTTTATCGCTGCGTTGAAATGTAATCTGTTGAGGTCTTCCACGCGCGAGTGAACGATGGGAAGAAAGGACCTCGAGATCGATCTAAGCACGAGTTTTGTGATCAGCCCGTAGTCTGCAGAGAGGCCGTAAGGAACCTTGACCAGTATGAACCCGTCGTGCACCCTCGCCTGGCACCTGCTCCCGTAGTAAGTCTCCACAATGACGGGAAAGTCCCTTCCGAGTATATTCAGTATGCTGCCGTGCTTCAGTACAAGCGGGTGCTTCTCGAACCTCTCCGGATGGCTCTTGAGAGCCTTGAGGACCCGCCTGCGCAGGCTCAGGAATAATATCTCCGCCTCAGGCCTCCTCGCGAACCTCGGTATCCTTATGACTATACGTCCATCTCTTACCGATGCCGTCGCCGTCCTTCCGTCGGTGAGTACCGCGTCGATGCCGTACTCGCGTCCGTTCACGATTGCCGGACTGAGATCAAACTCGTGCTGTCTTAGCGGCCACATGATTGAAAAACTCGCCTCCAAAATAAATATCTATCGCATAGGTCATGGCACTTCGATTCCCATGCCGGGCTGATATCTTTTTATATTATCGAATCAGATATTTGCGCAGAGAGAATGGATGTCGAGAAGGGGAACTACAAGGTACGGATACTCGCATACTTTTCCGGGCTTGGCAGAGCATCCAGCATCGAGGCCGAGCCGACTCAGGAGAACTTCCAGAGGTCTTACAGCCAGATACTTATCGCTGCCGGATTCAGCCAGGAGGATGCAAAATCTATATCGGAGATAGACCTCTCATCGAATGCATGGAGGATCATCGACGAGGCGTCGAGATTCAGCAAAGCCATAGGTGCGGCTGCTACTGTGATACCGAGCCTCCAGGCGCTTGTCGTCGAAGCCAAGGGAAAGAAGGAGGAGATAATGTCGCACCAGTATGTCGACTATCTCTGCTACATGGGTGCCGGATTCCTGATCCACAGCGCAGGCGATGAGGTCAACGAGGCGAGCCTGTCGCGAGTCCTTGGCGCGGCGGGAGTGCCGGTAGACCCGCGACTCGTCGGGGAGTATGCGGTGATCGCAAACGAGGCGATAAAGCAGCTCGAGAGCGGATACCTGACGCAGATCGCATAAGCTGGCGTAAGCTGGG
>JAJYXH010000077.1 GCA_021791075.1 Microcaldota archaeon | reverse complement strand
TCTCTATATCTAAACTTATATCATATTAATTGTATGAATTGGGCGAGAGAATGAATATACCTAGAAGAATGAATATACCTAGAATGTTGAAGTTCATATATTACGCTTTCATGTTCTCTACTGTAGCCCTGGCATTGGCTCAGGCCCAGACCTCGGCGCCGACGACAATATCAAGTACTGGCCTGATCTCTTTGTCGGAAAGCCTGTGCGGAATAGTAAGCAGTATACGTACTGTGATCGGAGTTATTGCCATACTCCTGTTCATAACGGGAGGAGCGCTCTATGCAGGCGCGCACATGCTTCCTGCTGCAGGCAACCTGAGAGGTAATCTTCAGGGATGGTCTATGGGTATGATAATAGGTGCGGTTGTAGGGCTAATACTTGTACTGCTTGCCCCTACTATAATCAGCACGATCTCTGGTGTAGGAGGCTCGGCGGTGTCGACATGCTGATGAGTGGATAGTAAGATATAGCCGGTTGGGGCATGTACCACGTATATTCGTGGCCGACTGGCATTACCCTGGGCCGTGGTGGCGCAAAGGATAGTACTGTTTTATTATCCTTGATTATCAATACGAACGAGCGTTGACAATGCCCATATCTGTCCTTTCCAGGCTTAAGGCTAATATTCCGAAAGCGGAGCTATACACATCGCTTATAATATTCGTTATATACATAGCCGAGTCGCTTTCAGTGCATCCGTACAGCAATCTCTTCTATATACAGTCGGCTGTATACACTATAATCTTCATCTGCTATGTATCGACGTACCTGATCAAGGGTGAAGTGGGAAGATACAAGACCGCACTCCACATAATGTTTGTATCAATGCTTATCCTATTCCTCTGGCTCTTATTAATCTCGGCTCCAATTAATCCGGGTCAACTCTTAAATGCTTGGGGTCTCGTTGAGCCCTTTGGATGGATGCTGGTCTTCCTTCTTCCTATCTACTTCCTCTTTGCTCTTGGCGCATACGTATATAGGGTAATCGGAAACAAGAAACTTGGCTCGGTAATATTTGCATTGGGTTTCTCCGCAATGATAATCCTGTTCGGATATGTCATAACCCAATTCCGTGTAAATGACGAGGTCTTCCTTGGCTATAAGGCCGTAGAGGAGACCCTAAAGGGGATGAACCCTTACACCACCTCCGTCTCAAGTCTCCTATACACTAACGTAAGCGCCATCGGCGTAACGGTAACGGCAAATAATGCGATTGTCGGGACAATGGACTACCCTGCGCTCTATTTCCTGTCGTACATGCCATTCTACCTTGCAACGAGCCCCACCCTTGCCGGAGTTGAGTATGTGGGGCTAAAGCTCCAGATTGGGATATTTCTTGCCCTATTCTTCTTGTCAGTATCGTTCTTAATCGATAAACGTGACGTATTCAGGTTCAGGCCTGGGCTAATAATATTCATTGCTCTTCTTGGAGTGGCGAATGCCTCGGCAGTGACATTCCTTATGCTTGCCCTGCTTGTGATCGCATATGCAAGACTTGAAAGCAGATACGCATTCATCCCAATGGGTCTTGCAATCTCAATCCAGCAGGAGGTATGGATCCCGGTTGCATTCCTGCTCCTATACTCGCTTAACAACTACGGCATTAGAAAGTCAGGGCGCGACGCCTTGGGGGCGCTCATCGTCTTTCTTGCAGTCAATGCCTATTTCATCATTCTAAATCCACTGGCATTCTTCACAGGGATCATGAAATCAATAGGAAACATAATACCATTCGGTGCAAGTCCATTCTCATCCGTCCTGCTCTACACTTACCATGTCGGGTTAACCCTATCGGTACCATTGATAGTGATCTCCACGCTTCTGCTTGCGGCGCTATTGCTCTACTGGAACAGGAAGGAGCTCATACCCCTCTTCAGCATGATACCAATACTCTTCGTATTTCACTCAATACTGCCATACTACACCTTCTTTGCCACCTTCCTGGTCGTGGTGATATGCCTCAGGCCTGCCAAGAAGATGCCCGGGCTAATCACAAGATACCTTCACAGGAATAGGCCCGTATTCTATGCCTCTGTTATTGCCCTTATTCTGATCGCGTCTGCATATACCTATGGCTCCCATGAGTCCTACGCCAGAGATTTCGGAGTGAACGCAACAAGTCAGAGCCTGGTCATCACGGGAAACAATGCCACATATAATGCCGAAATATCATACTCAAATCCTGCAGGGGATTCTGTATATCTATTCGTTGAAGGATACACCGCCGACGGTGGAGCCGGCGTATACGGATTTGGGAACCAGAGCCTCATCGGGGCAAAGTTCAGGTGCAGTTCTTCAGGATGCCCTGTAAACATAAACAGGATAGTTCTCAATCCCTATGCACACACGTACCATCTAATGGCTGAGGTAAACTGGAGCAATGAGTCCGATAGAGTTATCTATCTAGATGCAATACTATACAATGCAAACTATGTTTACAGGAGTCAGGGAGTCTACAACTCCAGCACGCGGCCTGTGGACGGGAGGTAGGGTCACGCTATTGTATGCTGTTCACGCACTGCGGAGCACCCACCGCCGCGATTGATGGATAGAAGAGTACCATTACAGTAAAGAATATCCACACAATAAACAAGACCAGACCCGCAAGGCGCACGATTCCGTAAAACCTGGCCTTGGGATCGTTGCTGCTCTTTGCCGAAGAGTATCGCCCCGAGTATATTGCAAAGACCACTATGCCTATGACGGCAAGCGGAAGAAAGACAATAAAGAGGAAACCGAACAGGGTCCCATGCCCACTATGTTCCTCGCCAATGCAAGGCACTGACTGACAGTCTGGTTATAGCCCGCCTGCGCCGCGAACACTACTATAAGCGCAGCATAGAATAGAAACGCGGCCATTTTTATGCTCTTCATCCCATCGCTTCTAACTCTTGCAATGCATATATATATCTTTATGCAAAGTTTAGATGTGTCCGATTCGGGTCTGTGGTAATCTATGTCAAACGTTCTTGCGGATGCTTGGGAGACGTACTCGGAGAACCTGAAGCTCGTGCTTCTCTTCTCGATACCGTTCATAATAGCGTTCGCGATACCCCTGCTTGCGCCGCTGCCCACATTCGTCACTGCCGGGGGCACGTTCCTGAGAACTGCGAGCATATTCGTCAATCCCAACGTCATAAGCCTTGCGATAATCATCATAGCGATGGTCTTCTCGCTGCTCTTCCTCAGCTTCGCGTTCGTAGCGATAAGCCTCATAGTCAAGTCGAGGAAGACGCACGTCGGGATAGGTAAGCGCGTCATCCGGGAGATCGAGAAGTCGATAGGAAAGGTCTTTGCAGTGCTCCTCGTCTACTCGCTGATACTTCTTGCCGTGAACGTTCTCACGTACACGTCGGGACTCGGGGCCGCCGCAACGGCAATAGCCGGCTTCCTCGGCTTCGCCATAATCTTCTACGTGCCGAGCGCAATAGTCGTCGATAACAAGCGCATAGGCAGGGCCGTCAGGGACAGCGTCAGGCTGGTGCTCCACGCCCCGCAGTTCTACCTTGTGTGGCTCATACTTCTCGCAGTTGTCATCTCCGTTGTGGACTTTGTCTTCATAGCGATTACGGGGACGGTCTGGTCGAGCTACATAGTGCTGATAATAACCTCGGTTATAATCCTCCCGTATTTTGTTATACTGCAGGCCGAATCGTACATGAAGAGGTTCGCGCTGCTTACCCACTGATGCCTGCGAGGAGACGTCACCTTTATTATTCTATAATATGATGGGATAGCATGCGCTTAAGGGTAGGACTGTCCTTGCTGCTAGTCTTTGCCTTACTTTCGGGAATCATTGGCGCGGCTTCCTCATCCATACCCTACACCGGGTACTCGCCTATAGCGAATACTTACGCATGCAATGCTGATACCCGTGCCTTTGCCATAAACACCCCCAA
Organism: Microcaldota archaeon; assembly: GCA_021791075.1. Lineage (GTDB taxonomy): Archaea > Micrarchaeota > Micrarchaeia > Micrarchaeales > CABMGC01 > JAKAVK01. Next base: position 1,151 of record JAJYXH010000077.1, on the reverse strand, counting down.
CCCTGGTGCTACTGCTGCCATCACACTTATCGCGCTAAACGTCTCGTTTGACGTTGTCGCATTGGGATACCTATTCAGCAAGCTTGTCCCAGCCTCAGGCATATCGAACTGGATAAAGAATGAGTATTACGAGCTTACCAAGTCCATCATTGTGGTAGTGGTGATATACAGTGCGATAGTCATTGTAAGCGGATTGGGGCTCTCGCTCGCCTCGAATCCGGGCCATTCCGCCGGGGTAGGGATAGGCGGGATGATAAGCGAGTCGGAGTACTACCTCTGCCAGGTGCAGGGCCAGTTCGGCTCCGCATGGGAGTTTGTAGGGCAGGTCTCTTTTGCCATAGGCCTAATGCAGAACATAAAGTTTGGGTTCTGGCTGCCTGTTCCTGTGCTTCCCCCGATTGCTGCCGGCGGTGCCTGGCTTACCTCTGGATTCTCGATGCAGCCTTATCACAGCTTCATGCTCGAATCTGGAAATCTCGTCATCCAACACTTCGAGTCAACCGTCTTCGACCTCATCCAATTCGTCCTCTTCCCGGTCACCGCGATGGTAACCGGACTCGAACCTCTCTTGCCGCTGCTCGTGCAGACCGGCCTGATGATACTGATACCACTCGGCCTCGTCTTCCGCGCCTTTCCCTTCATAAGGGGAGTCGGAGGGACGCTGATAGCGATGGGCATAGCCACCTCGCTCATCTTCCCGTCGACGCTCATCCTATTTGACCAGCCGATAGCGCAGTTTGCATACAATCTCGTTCCGCCTCCATCTTCCTCGCTCTCATCATCCATAATAGCCTGTTCCGGCTTCTTCTGCCACATCATTAACTACTTCAAAGATGAATTTAGTATAATCTCAAGCCTGCGTAGTCTGTTCTACATAGGCCTGCAGGGATTCGATGGACTCTACTACTTCTTCAACGGCATGATATTCTCCGACTTCTACTCCATCGTGCAGCTCCTCCTGCTCGCGATCGACCTCATACTGATATACCAGCTCACCGACAGCATAGCCAAGGCGCTCGGAGGCACAATCCGCCTGAGCCTCGGAAACAAACTCAAACTGGCATGATAAAAATGAGCTTAATAACGCTTGCAGCGGCAACGATTCCAAACTCGTGCAGCTACGGGGCCCTCAACCAGAATCTGTGGATTAA
>JAJYXH010000054.1 GCA_021791075.1 Microcaldota archaeon | reverse complement strand
GTCCGTTTCTTTCATCTGATTTAATGCAAAAACGTTGAACTCTTTGTCTACGTTATGCCAACTAAGGTCATGATTTGGCCCTTCAAAGTAACCCTCAGGACTTACCATCATAAAGCAGATTATTTTCCTCATATTATTGGTTCTTTATTCAAATTATTTAAATCCTCCTTGTCGGAGATGCGCCTGTGGCACATCTTGTGCAGCGGGCGACGCGCTTCAGGTACGACCCCGCTCCACAAGCTATAGCTTCCTATCGTAAGCGCCAAGTGCCCATTGCACGAATGTCAATGCCTCTACGTCCTTTTCCACAACCGTTTCCCTGCCTATGGCATTGAATGTTATTAGCACACATCTCTCGGGCTTAAGCTCCTTCATCGCGCTTAAGAGAGGTCTAAGTTCCCTCTCCATGTTCTTTTGATTAAGCTCGTAAGTCACCTGTATAAGCTCTTTTATAGATCCGCCTTCTGAAACTACAAAATCAACCTCACCCTCTTTGTTGTTTAAGTAATTTAGCTCGATAGACGGGTTTCTTTCCTTCCTGCGTAGAAGTTCAATCAGAACTGTATTTTCTAGCAATTTTCCGTATTCTGGGCTAGATATCAGCAGAGTTATTATTGCATTGTCAACAACATATAACTTCTTCCTGGACTGATTTGATCTTTTGAAGCCCTTAAAGAATTGAAATAGCTGGTAGAAGAGGAACGTCTGTTCTCCGAACTTGATAAAATTGCTTATGGTCTGCCTGCTTATCACAAGGTTCTGGCTCTTGAAGTAGTTGTAGAGTTTCACAGTGCTGAACCCGCTGCTATACGTGTTAATTGCATATCTGAAGACCATCTCCAGCCTATTCGCATCCTCAACCCTATACCTCCTTATTATATCCCTGTACAATATTGCATCGTAATATGAGCTTATTGTCCTCTTCTTTGTCTCATTATCCGTTTCAAATGTCGTCTCTGGAAACCCGCCATTTGTCATATACTCCTTAGCCAAGGCATTTACTCTATGACGGTCATCGCTATGCAAGATATCTTTCCCCAGCCTTACGCCTTTTGCTGAGAGAAACTCTCTGAAAGAGAAAGGGTATAATACATAGGTTATATTTCTCCCTACCAGTGAAGTGGCAATCTCTCTGCTTAGGAGTTTAGAGCTAGATCCCGTTATGAATATCCTGCATTTCTTCGAGTCGTATGTTCTCCTTACCCACAGCTCCCAGTTCTTCACGTTCTGTATCCCATCCAAGAACAAGAAAATGCCAGAATCCTTTTTAGGCTGCGCCAGTTCGTAATAAGCGCTTAGTATGTCATCAAGGTCACCACTCGCCAGGCCCATCAGCCTATCATCATCAAAATTTATGTAAAGCATGTTTTCCCTAGGCACATCTCTTCCAGCCAGCTTCTTTATCGTGTCGAAAAGTAGATAGGTCTTGCCGGCACGCCTTACCCCTGCTATTGCTATGATCTTGTCTGCATTTAGGTCTATGTTTACATCTCTCGCTACGGTCTCAGGCAGCTTCCTAGCAAGCCATTCGCTTATCACGTAACGGAACTCCTCTTTCATAATGTCTTATATAGAAGACATAAACATTTAAATATTGCCTTTCTGGAAGACATTATAAAAATGCACTATCAGAGATGCGCCTGTAGCGCATCTTGTGCATCGGGCGAACTGTTTATCAAACATGACTCTGCCTTTCTGTTTTCTTTGCCTTTGCAGCGCCGATGGCTTGGCCAATACCCAGTAGATGTGGAGCTGTAGCAGAGGCAGGGGCATACGGGATGCTTTGGTATTTGTAAATTGTTGCGGCAACGACACATGAGATGGCGCACTAGTTACACTGGCAGCCAAGGTGCATGGAAGTGCTGCAGTATCACCGCAGCACGGAGACGGTGTCGGAGTTGTAATTCATCACGTAGACGTAGCTGTTGCTTGGGTTGTAGGCTGCGGAGACTGGCAGGGTTCCCACGGTGACGGTGGCTACCACAGAGGTGCCGCTGATCACGGAGACGGTGCCGGAGTTGTAATTCATCACGTAGACGTCGTTGTTGCTTGGGTTGTAGGTTGCGAAGAATGGACTGCTTCCCACGGTGACGGTGGCTACCACAGAGGTGCCGCTGATCACGGAGACGGTGTCGGAGCCGAGGTTCATCACGTAGACGTAGCCGTTGCTTGGGTTGTAGGTTGCAGAGTATGGACCGCTTCCCACGGTGACGGTGGCGACCACGGAGGTGCCGCTGATTACGGAGACGGTGTCGGAGCCAGCATTCATCACGTAGACGTAGCCGTTGCTTGGGTTGTAGACTGCGTATTTTGGTTGACTTCCTACGTTTACTGTGGCGACATACAACGGGGATATCGTTGTAGTGCTTGACGTGGTTGAGGTCGAAGAGGTAGTGGATGAAGTCGTGGACGAGGTCGTGCTCAAGGTGGTTGATGAGGTTGTGGATGAGGTTGCCACTGTCGTGCTTGAAGTAGTTGACGAAGTTGTTGGTGCCGTCGTCGACGATGTTGTCGATCCTACCGTCGACGTGGATGACGAAGCCGCGGTGGTCGACGAGCCTGACGGTATCTGGTTCACCGACTCGTTCAGCTTTGAGATCTGCACGGAGATCGTTGCGAACGACCCCACAAGATTCGCCTGCTGCCCCACGCTGTACTGTATCCATAGATACCCGTTGAACTGCTGGCCAAGCGGCCCTGACGCGCCGTTGCACTTTACTATTATCTGGTCGCTCTGTCCTCTCTGCGCATAGAGCTGCGGGCTGAGAGGCTGCAGCGACTGCGGCTGCGACTCGTTGTTTGTGCACGCGACCGCCGATATGATGATCTGGTCCGCCCCGGTCTGCCCGAAATAGAGACTGAGGTATCCCGAGGAGTTGAGAATCGGGCTCTGGCAGAGGTATCCCGGCTGCGGGACGCACGCGCCGCCTATACCGTGCGGAGTGAACACCCCGAGATAGTACATCACGCCAAGGACAACCGCGATGACGAGTATGGCCCATCCGTAGGTCATCAGGTACTCCATTGCGGACTGCGCTTTCGATGAGACCTTTCCTAAAGGTTTCTGGTGCTTCATCGCCGACTCCGGTTTTGCTGAAGCTCTTCCTGAAAGCTTCGCTTGATCAGACTTTTTCCCAAAAAGTTTATTCTCTCTCCGGGAAATCTCCTTCGCCGCGCGACGTGGCTTCCGCATGTTCATGCTTCCACATTATGGATTTATATTTATAACGTTTTTTTTTTGCGTAGAGTTCCGGTTATCCCCCACTGCCGGCAACCATGGCCACATGCCGCAGGGGTATCTCCCGGCGCTCATCGCACCATCCCGGCAACGAACCTGTTGCGGACTTTGTGTTGCCGTTTACGTTTCGCACCGCAGTCCGAGACTTGTATAATAGACCGTATAAGCTTTTGTAAGACTTATTCTGTAAACGGTGAATCGGCAGCATATTATTACGGCTCTGGACTGGGAAAGTAGGTGGCAGATTTTAATACTGTTGCGCTCCAGATACCTATCATGCGCAACCTAAAGATGATCGTAGACAACAGGGAGCGGAACATCGGCATAATAAGCGGGCTTGAGGAGCGCGGAATAGGGTTGACGTTCACCCAGCTGCCTGTTGGCGACTACATAATATCTGACAGGATCTGCATAGAGAGGAAGACGGTCTCCGACTTCGAGAACTCGATAATGGACTCGAGGCTATTCGAGCAGATGAACCGCCTGCACCAGTCGTTCGACAAGCCGATACTGCTCATCGAAGGCGATGACAGCGAGGCGAGGTTCGACAAGAATGTCATTATAGGCACGATAACGAGGCTCTACGTGGATTACAACGTGCAGGTCATTAGGACCGCGGACTCGGCCGAGACGACGTACATGCTCTACAGGTTTACCGAGCATGAACAGGAAGAGGAGAAGAGGGAACCGAGGCTTGCGGGCATCAAGAAGGCGTACGACACTTACCAGTGGCAGATACTCATACTGAGTTCCATACCCGGGATAGGCACTACGCTTGCAAAGAAGCTTATCACGCACTTCAGGACCATCAAGGGGGTCATGTCCGCAGACGTCAATGAGCTCACCACCGTGGAGAAGATAGGCAAGAAGAAGGCTGAGAGGATATACAACATCGTCAATGCCGAGTTCGAGGGAGATTCAAGATGAAGCTCTTCTCGAATCTCGACGGGATAGGGGAGAGGGAGCTATTCTTGAGCATGAGGAAGATCATAAGCCATGCCCAGCGCGCGGTCGAGCTGCTTGATGCGGTGATACGCGGATCCAAGGACTTCACGAAGATGCACGAGTTGAAGAAGAGGTCTTACGAGGAGGTTGTCAGGCTCTCCAACTCCATAACCTCAGGGACCATATCGCCCAACCTGATCTCAGACATGCTCGAGCTGCTCAAGCTGGAGTACAAGATCGTGGACATCATCTTCGTGCTTGGAAGGTCTACCGCGCGCTACAGGATAAGCGACGAGAAGGCAAGGAGGTACCTTGAGTCGAGGCTGCTGGAGAGCAACAGGCTGGTCTCGGAGGCGCTCTCTGCGATCTACGGCATGCACACCGAGGAGAGCCTCGACCGCATAAGGAACCTGAGGAAGGAGGTAGAGGATATAGAGAAGCAGGGAGACGAGATAAAGGAGGATATGCTCAATTACGCTTATGCTGCAAAGCTGGACTTCAAGCCCTTTTATCACATACAGAACCTGGCGTACCTCTCGGACGACATTCTCGACAGCTGCGAGGATGCTGCCGACATGATAATGAACATAATGTTCTCGGTTGTGTCTTAGGTGGCTGATTGATCAACCTTGCCATAAGCGTACTCTCGTTCATCCTTGCCATGCTGATTGCTGGTAACAACCTTCCGATCTCCTCAGGCACGATAATATCGAGCAGGGTGGTGAGGAGAAATGCAGGGATAGCGATAACTGTCTTGGGTTACATAGCCGGGCTGCTTGCGCAGGGAGGGCTGCTAGCCCACGGCTTCGCATACCTGATGCCCTCGAACTCTGTCAACCTCATAGCGATAGCGCTTGCTGTAAGCACGATCCTCTTTGTGGTCGGAAACCAGCTCCGCGTGCCGCAGTCGCTCTCGATAATACTCGCCATG
>JAJYXH010000102.1 GCA_021791075.1 Microcaldota archaeon | reverse complement strand
AGACTTCGGGCAGCATCAAGAAGCTAAAAGAGTCTGCCCTGAAGATGGGCATGTCAGTCAACAATATTAGACCGATGGAAGGGATAAGCCGTCGCGCCTCTTAAAGAACAGTGCCGGATCGATTACCGGCATACCCATTGACGCCGCTCTCTCAAGGCGTGGCACATCCGACTCAGAGATATACCTGATTGCGCCCTCTCTGGTCCACCGGCCTTCCGCATCCCTGATAAACAACGTGTCTGTAAACAAGAGCCCGGCAAAGTCGATGATGGGTCTTCCCGTTATCTGGCCAGGCATGCCCTCCGGACAATACACCACGGCCGAGGTTACTTCTTTTGGAAGTGTACTCAATTTGCCGGCCGTCTTTACCCTGCATATCTCTACGGGCGACCCGTCCGTACCGGACTCATACAGCCTGCTCGAGCTTCTTTCAAGAGACAACAGCGTGCCCTCGCTCCATCCAAACAGCCTATTCCGGTCTCTGACAATAAGGGCCAGGAGATTCCCATCGTCTGTCCTTGCCTCCCTTCTCCTCTCAATATAACTGGGCATTAACAATCACGTTGCAAATCAAAACCGGAAAGTCCAGATTCCCTACGCAAGTGTCTTCTTCGCACCTTAATAAATATTTTCCAATCTTTGGACTTTTGTAGCATAACAAAATAATGTCCTCACATCAAGGAAGTAGGGGCATAACCCGGAACTACACGCTGCCTTTGGGCTTTTGGCGCAGAAAATTGACAAAGATTAATATATCTATATGGAATATTCTATTAGCTAATCTTTGGTGATTTTGTGAAGATAAGTGAGTTAAAGGCAGGCGCAAGCAGCGTAGAGATAGAAGCCACAGTAGTCGAAAAGTCAGAGCCTAGGGAGGTCATAACAAAGTACGGAAAGAAGCTTAATGTTGCAAAGGCTACCCTAAAGGACGACAGCGGAAGCATATCGATCTCCCTCTGGGAGAAGGACATAGACTCGATAAGCCTCGGGGACAAGATAAAGATAACGAACGGGTACGTAAGCGAGTACAAGGGAACCCCGCAGCTATCTACCGGCAAGTACGGAAAGATCGAGGTCCTCGAGAAGGGAAGCGGAGAGGCTCCCGAAGCAGAGGCGAGCGAGCCTGCGAGCGAAGAGTTCAACGAGTAAAGAATCAGAAGTCCACTTCTATCTTATCTCCGACCTGGGGCGAGTGCGCCTCAAATCCTTCCATACGTAGGCTATCCGCGAGATTCTTGCTGTTCTCCTTGTCTCCGTGGACGCATATTATGGTCTCCGGCTTCGTCTTCCTGATATATTCGTAAAGGTCGCTCTTCCCAGCGTGCGCGGAGAAGTCGTAGAAGTCAAAAGGAGTGTGTATCCTCACATGCTTTCCATCTATGGTTAACGGCTTGTTATCGATCAGGTTTCTGCCGTTTGTGCCCTCGACCTGATATCCCGTTATGAAGATCTTCGAGTTTCTATTCAACCGCGTTATGTAGTTCAGAACCGGCCCTCCGGTCAGCATCCCCGCTGTTGTTACGATTATGCTCCCTCCGCGAAGCGCCTTCTTCCTGTCGTCGTTGTTGTCTATCCAGCCGACACTTCCCATCGCCCTTCCAAGAAGCCCGCTGTCGTCTATCTCGTGAGGGTATCTCATGACAATCTCAGTCGCCGCCCTGGCCATCCCGTCTATGAATGCCGCGTCTGCCAACCCCTCCTTCTCAAGCACCGCGATCATCTCCTGGGCCCGACCTACCGCAAAGACCGGGAGAAGTGCGATACCTCCAGCACCAATTACCTCCTTGATATCCGAGGTGAACTTCTTGAGAAGATCCTCCCTGTCCGGGTGATCCTTCACTGCGTATGTCGACTCAGTGATCAGTATGTCGCTCTCAACGAGGTCAGCTCCGTGTTGCAGGAGCTGTGGCGAGAGCTTGAAGTCGCCGGTATACACGAGCGTCCTCCCCGCCTTGTTCTCTATATGGGTAAGCGCGCTGCCGCTGATGTGGCCCGCATCCCTCAATGTAATCGTGTACTCGCCAAAGTCCATCGGCTCGGAGAACTTCCTAGGAATGTAGTTGTTGAGGAATGACTTTAGCTCCCTCCTGAAGAAGTGCTGCCCCGTTCTTTGAATCCGGTTTATCTTTATCGAGTCCTCTATCAGGAGCTCCGAGAGGTCGCGGGTCGGTGCCGTGCCTATGGCAACCGGAAATCTGTTATTGTAGAGGAATGGGACGTAGCCGCTGTGGTCGAGGTGCGCATGGCTCAGCAGTACCGCATCCACCTTCCCCGCAGGGAGCGGATACTCTGTCTTGTGGTCAAGTTTTATCCCATAGTCGAAGAGCAGCCTTTTTGATCCTTCAAGAAGGATCCCGGCGCGCCCGACCTCCCCGGCGCCCCCAAGAAACCGTATGTTCAATCAAATCACAACAGTATATCTTGAGAGAAGAACGTTTTTATTGGTTGGCTTCGTTTAGAATCTGCTGATTAAATGCCAGAAGAGATAAATTTCCTACAACTTGCATGCCTTCTCAAGGTGACGCAGAACACCATCCTCGAAAGATTCGGCAGCTCCATAAACGCGAGCATCTTCGATGCGTCGAACATTGCCGGAACGCTGAAACAGAACGGCCTGATAGACTTCACCGCGTACTATCCCGGACCCAACGAGATAATGGTCACGGATGTTGGCAAGGCACTGATCGCGGAGGCAGAGGCAAAGAGCACCGAGCCATTCGACAAGCTTGACGAGGCGGTACTGTCGCAACTCTCCGGAGGGAAGAGGATACCTGTCGAGCTGCAGAATACGCTTAACCTAAGGCCAAGGGACCTTGCCCTGAGGCTCTACAAGCTCAATAAGCAGGGATACATAATATATAACCTCAAGAGCGGCGGAGTCGACCTGCTCCTCACGGAGTCTGGATTCTTGAAGGTAAACGCAATGGCGCCCATGCAGCAGCCAGCACCACAGGCTCAGATGCAGCAGCCTGCAATGCAGAATCAAGCTGACCGGCCTGCGTCCATGCCCACAATGCAGGCAGCAGGAGATCCATCCAAGCCCATGCCGGAGATGAGACCGGGCATGAAGATCGGCAAGGGTATTATAGCAGGAGTTGTAATCATAGTGATCATAGCTGCAGCGGCAATATACTACGCGCACGTATATGCCCACCTGATCTAAGTGGTTACATGGCATTGCTCGACTACCTTAAGGCAAGGAAGATGCTGGATAGATACGGGATACACAGCATCGGGAGTGCCTATGTCAAGAGCGCCGATGAGGCCATCGAGTTCTCGAAGGGCAAGCCGATAGTCCTCAAGGTGCTATCCAGCAAGGCGCTACACAAGTCGAAGGCGGGACTGGTAAAGTTAAACCTATATACAAAAGAGCAGATAGCATCGGCCTACAGGGATCTCTATTCGAAGGCGCAGCCGCTGAAACCCTACGACATCATAGCACAGAAAATGTCGGGATCCGGAGTCGAGGTCATAATAGGGGGCAGGACCGACAGCCAGTTCGGAAAGGTAATCCTGATCGGCCTCGGCGGGATCTACGTCGAGATCTTCAGGGACTTTGCTCTCAGGATCGCCCCTATAACAAGAAGGGAGGCTGGAAACATGCTTGGCCAGCTCAGGTCAGGGAATGTTATAACTCGCGGAGGGAAGAACACAAAACAGATCGAGGAACTGCTCATCAAGGTCTCGAGGCTCCTTGTCGAGAATCCCAAGGTGGCGGAGCTGGATCTGAATCCGGTGATAATAACGGAGAAGGGATACGAAGTGGTTGACATCAGGGTGTTGGAATAAAGACAAATGCACGAAAGCCTCTCGATATCAGTTCAATGCTCGATCCAAAGAGCGTAGCGATAATCGGAGCGTCGCGCGACCCCGACAAGGTAGGGAGCATAATACTCCAAAACTACGTTAGCTCCGGATACTCCGGAAAACTATACCCGATAAATCCGAATGCCGACGAGATCCTTGGATTCAAGGCCTACAAGAGCGTTCTCGAGCTGAAAGGAAAGATCGACACCGCGGTTATAGCAATCCCGGCAGAGTTCGTGCCGGGCGTGATGGAAGAGTGTGGCAAGGCCGAAGTGAAATCCGTGGTTGTCGTAAGCGGCGGGTTCTCGGAGGTCGGAAACACCAAACTTCAGGATCAGCTTACAATGGTTGCGGAGAAATACAACATGCCTACCGTCGGACCCAACTGTCTCGGCGTGATGAATCCAAGGTCAAGGGTCGACACCCTATTCCTACCTACATACAAGATAAGCAGGCCTGAGATAGGCGGGGTAAGCTTCATGGCGCAGAGCGGTGCCGTGGGGAGCACGGTCCTGGACCTGATCTCCGGCGAGGGATTCGGACTCTCCAAGTTCATATCTTACGGAAATGCTGCCCATGTCGATGAAACCGACATACTCGAGTACCTAATTAAGGACAAGGAGACTAAGGTCATAGTGATGTATCTCGAGGGCATCAAGAGGGGAAAGGAGTTTTTTGAAGCCGCGAAGCGGGCATCGAAGACAAAGCCGGTAGTAGTCCTCAAGGCAGGGAGGACATCGGCAGGAATCAAGGCTGCCCACTCGCACACAGCAGCGCTTGCCGGAGATTACGAGGTACAGGAGGCGGTCTTCAGGCAGGCAGGATTCACCATCGCGAACGACCTTAGCGACCTTCTCTACTACGCAAAAGTATTCGAGTCAGAACGCGCTCCAAAAGGCCCGAGGATCGCCATAGTTACCGACGGTGGAGGCGCAGGAGTCTTGACGGCAGACGCTATAGCATCGCTTCAGGACCTTAAGATGGCCGAGTTCAGCAGCGCAACAAACGCCGCAATCAAGAAGTCAATGCCGCCCCTGGTTAACGCCGCAAATCCTCTCGACCTTGCCGGGGATGCCGAGGAGACGAGATACGCGAGCGCGCTCTCGATACTCTCAAATGATGACAATGTCGATATGCTCATAGTGATTGCGCTCTTCCAGACCCCCGGGGCAGATTCCAAGCTCGCATCGAAGCTCATAGAGTACAAGGAGAAGAGCAGCAAGCCCATGATAGTAATAAGCATCGGAGCAGAGTACACCCAGACGCACAAGAAGATGATGGAGAGCTCGGGCCTTCCAGTCTACGACTCGCCAGCGTCAGCGGCAAAGGCTCTCTCGGC
>JAJYXH010000066.1 GCA_021791075.1 Microcaldota archaeon | reverse complement strand
GCACTCTCCCTCGCACTCTATCAGGCATGCCTGGCACAAGATGCATGAAGGTCCTGCGACTGCAACGGATATCCCGCCGCTTCCTCCCTCGAACTTCTCCGCGAAGTGGTGGTGTCCGTCCTGGACGTTCTCCCACTTGGCAGTAACCTCGGGAAGATGGGTTCCCTTCCACTTCCACTCCTCTGGGGCTACGTCAGAATTAACATCAGGCGATGCCCTGTCGTGCATCTGGAAGACCGCTACGGGGCACACGTCAAAACAGTGGGCGCATCCCGTGCACTTTGGCTTCTCTACGTAAACTTGCATCATTGACACCTGATTATAATCTTATATAAATGTTTATAAAGAATTGGTAGGAGTCGGTTGAGTGACGTTATCCGGTCCATACGCAATGAATGCCTGAGGTAGTTCGCGAGGCAGACACGCAATCTGCCTCGCCGTAACATGGGGCTGCGCATACCTCACTCTAACGCAAAAGCTCATTGTGCGTTCAGGACGTGCGCAACCAAGGTAATCAGCCGAACAAGCTTGCAAGTCCTCCCGCAGCCTCTTCCTCGCTGACCTTCTCCTCCTTTGCCTCTTCTTTCTTGGCCTTCTCTCCTCCTGCTGGCGCAGCCTGTGCTGCCGGCGCGGCGACGCTGACGTTCTGGGCGTTCTTTATTATCTCCTTTATGTCGACGCCCTTCAGCGAGTTCGCCACCGACTTGGCCATTGCCTCGTCTGGTGTTGCACCTGTCGCCTTCACTACATTTACCAGGTTCTGTTCGTTTATCTCCTTGCCCTCCGCATTCAGCAAGAGTGCGGCGTATATGTACTCCATGTTTTCTACCTATTTCATTTAAGCGTGATCAACCTTCCTTCTTCTCTTCGGCAGGTCTCTCTGGCTCGGCAGGCTTGACAAGCTTGTTGGCCTGCACTGCCTCCCTGACGGCCTTTGCGAGCAGCTTCTCGACTATCTCCGGCTCGTATATTCCCCTCTCGACTCCGAGACCAATCGCCGATATGTATGCCTTTCGTATCATATCCGGAGCGTTGTAAGGCGTGACGAATCCGATCGCGGTGCTGAGCATGTGGGCGTGTATGAAGTCTGCCGCTACTGTCCTCTCCACGAATGCCCTGTCAACGCTGAGCGCCTGCTCCGTGAATAGAAGGTTTCCTTCGAGCGCAGACCTTAGCCTGGTGCTCGCCTCGAAAGGCATTATGTCAAGCATCTTAAGTGCCTTTGATATCGGAGTCGTGACCCTGGCTCCCTTCGCGACCAGGACCTTGCCCTTCGAGATGACGACCTTTCCCTTGTCTATCTTGACGTCGATCCCTGCGGCCTTCAGGTCTGTTACCGCCTGGCCCGGGGCAATGGTGGTTTCCCCCGCCTCTACCCTTATGTCCTCAGGGGAGACCTGGTTCGGCTTTGCCGAGAGCCTTATTCTGTTCGCGGCGACTATGCCGTTGAGTTCGGTCGGATTCTTGTTTGTGAGTATCAATGCGACGTTACCGTCGAGCTGGCTTAGCAGCTTCTTGAGGTTCTCGTCGTCCTCCACGGCCCTGACGAGCAGCGTCTTCCTCGCGATCACGAACTTCGAGTCGGGCTTGAGCTGGTTCCTCACCTTCTGGACGAGCCTGTCCGGCGTAGCTCCGGTCTCGAGCACCGCTATCGTCTTGTACTGCTTGAGCTCCTTCTTGAGCTTCTTGACGAATTCAATCTTCTCCTTCTTCTGCATAAGCATGACCAAATTATATGTACCTGAACGGCTTGCTCATCGTGAGTTTCACATACACGGACTTGATGTGGTTCGGGCCCACCTTCCTGTTGACCGTGTCCAGGACCTCCTTTATGTTGGTGTTTATCTTCTCCGCATCCATGTCCTCGTTGCCGACTATGCAGTGGACGGTAGGGAGATTCTTTCCCTTGCTCCTTATAACTATCCTCCTGTTCAGCTCGCCCACTATGTTCGCCACGTTTATGTTTCCAAGAAGCGGCTTTGGCATCTTGTTTCTCGGGCCTAGGAACTGACCCATGCTCTTCGCGATCATGGGCATGAGGTTAGGCTGGGCCACAAGCTCGTACTGGAGTAGCAGTGTCATCCTCGCACCGTCCGCGGCTGTCGAAGGTATCTCGGTATCCCTTATTATCTCTATCCCGTTCTTCTCCGCTTCCGCTATGAGGTTCTTGTCGCTGGCGAACAATCCGATCTTCCTGGTCTTCCCCTTGCCGTTAGGAAGAAGGACCTCGAGGTTGAGCCTGTTGTCCTGCTTGGTGAAGTCCATTCCCTTGAAGTTTATCGCAAGCTCGACGCTCTGCTTGAACTTTCTCTGACCCTTGTTCTCGCCAATGAACTTGGCGAGTTCCTCTGCGCTTGCCATAAGACTCACTCCCTCCTGCACAATGCAGTGTTGACGGGAAAATAAGTGATAACTATTGCTTATGATAAGTATAAAAAGGTTATTCAGGAAGCGACATTGTTTATAAATGATGCCAGATCTCGGAATCCACGGCTCTAGCCACAAGATAAAAGCAAAAGCGTATAAGCACTAAGCGAGAAACAAATATCATGGGGATTAAAAAGGATCAGAGAAAGAAAGACCCATATCTGGAATTTGTGTATAAAATACAGCAGGCAAAAATGAAGGAACTGTGGGACGAGAAAGACTATAGTTCACGGGGGCATGCCTGACCATAAGGGCCGATCCCATTTATGCCGGCCTGAGGACAAGCAGGCTGTACCTCTTCGTGTCTATGTACTTCTTGGCGTACTTCCTTACCTCATCGAGGCTTACGCCAGTTATCATCTCAGGTAGTTTCTCGACGAATCTGTAGTCTCCGGTTAGCAATCTGTATGAGGATATTGCGCTCACCATGTCAAGCGTATCCTCCCTCATCATCCTGTACTGTATCCTCAGCCCGGTCTTCGCGTTCTCAACCTCGCTCTCTGTGACGTCTCCACGCTCTAGCCTCCCGAACTCCCTAAGCATGATCTCCTTCGCCTCGGCCATGCTGCTCGGTTCAACCCCGGCCTGGGCGCCTATGAAGCCGAAGGTGCTGTAAGGGTAGTAGCTCGCAGAGGGATCGTACGAGAGCCCCCTCTTCTCCCTTATCTCGTCAAAGAGCCTGTAGGATAGAAGCTTGCTTGCTACGAGAAGAGAGAGAAACTCCCTGAGCCGTTCGGATCTGTAAGGCAGGCACTTGAAGCCTATGCCCACGCGCGCCTGCTTGATATTCTCCCTCCTCACGGTCATCTCCCTCCTTACCTGCGGCTCTTCAGCAACCACGCGCCTCTCCTTGACAGGCTTGCCGTTAAATCCGTCAAACATCCTCCTCGAGATCTTCCGCGCATCATCGGTGCTTACCTTTCCGTATATCGTCAGGAACATATTCTTCGGCGAGTATGCGCCCTTGTATATCCTGATAAGGTCCGACCTCTTTACTTGCTCTATGCTCTTTCTAGATCCTCCAACCGGGAGTTTTGCCGGATGCTTCCTGTACAGCACCTTTCCGAATGTGTCCGAGAAGAAGAATCGCGCATTGTCCTGGTGTATGAGATTCTCGTTTATTACAGGGCCGCGCTCCAGCTCGAACTCCTTTGGCGGAAGCGTGGAGTTCTTGATCATGTCCGAGAGTATGTCGAGCATGCCGTGAAAATAATCGGAATATCCGCGAAACAGGTAGACCGTGTTCTCGAACGTCGTGAAGGCGTTGTTGTAGGCCCCCATGCTTCTTACCTCATCATTGATCTCTCCATAGGTCCTCTTCTTCGTGCCCTTGAATAGCATGTGCTCAAGATAGTGCGCAGCGCCGTTTATATCGCTCCTGTCATCTATCGAGCCATAGTTCACCCCGACGGCAAGACCTACGCTCTCAAGATATGGCTGCGGGTAGACGAAGACATTCATCCCGTTCTTGAGTGTAAAAGACGTTGATTTCATACGATCCCGTGTCAATAAGCCAGATCGCCGTGCCTCTCCTTCCTCCTCTCGCCGCAAGTACAACCGCAGAAACAGTCTTCCTTGCACCCGCATCCTGCCGTGCATCCGCACTTGCAGCCTCCGCCGCATTCGCAACCCCCACCCGCGCCCTGATTTGCCATACAATCACATAAACTCTATATAGATAATAAGATCAAACCTATTAAAATCAGTACCATGCCCAACTTCTGGTTATTGGCAAGCCTCTCTTTTAGCAACAGTAGGGCCAGGATAATGGTTATTGCAGGGGCTGCCGCACTGACCGGCGCAACTATTGCAGTATAATTGTATGATACGCCGATGCTATATGCGAGGAACCCAATGATGCTCAGCCCGCCGACTCCCAGTACCAGCGGCAATTCTGAAGTGGAGACCCCAAATCCCGATCTGGTCCTGGCTCCGTATATCAGGAAGATGGCAAGCGTCGGAGCGGTTACCAAAAATGCCGCAGTGAACCACCCGAAGATTCCGACCAGGACGCTGACAAGGAAGAAGTACGCTCCCCACGCAAAGACCGTAACTATGGCGCACTCCAGTCCGAGCACTCTCTTTTTCTGCCTGACCCCTAGTATATTCTTCAGCTCAAACGAGACGAGGATGGTACCTATGACTATGATGCATATGTAGAGCATCTGCAACCCCGTTATTCTCTCGCCTAGGAGGACAACCCCCAGTATTGCACTAATAGCTCCCCATCCTGATGCCACGGTTGCCACTATGGAAACATTACCCACTCTAAGTCCCTTGTTGAACGAAATAAGGCCTGTGAAAGACAGCCCCGCCGCAACTGCGATGAGTGCAAGGGTTCCGATGCCTATGGCCGTATAGTTGAATAAAAATAAGGCCATGGCGAGTAGAACGCCGAAACTGACTATATTGACCCAGAGCGATGTCTTAAAAGCCCCGACTTTCCTAGAAGCCCTTGCCATTAGAAAGTCCTGCACCCCGAAGCACAACATCGATGCAAGGCCGAATGACAATCCTATTAAGCCGTTCAAATTCCCATCTGTTTATCGAAGTTAAAGGCAGTAAATGCCGGCCGTATAAATACTACTGCACAATATTTAAAGGCACGAATAGGGGCGATTTTGGGACATAAATCCCAAATAATCACTTTTTGAGCACAACAACGTAAACGCGTTTTCCTATATACTTTCTAGGAACATCTGCCTTTGCCGACGTGCCGAAAGGCGTGACAGTTTTCTCGTAT
>JAJYXH010000106.1 GCA_021791075.1 Microcaldota archaeon | reverse complement strand
TCCCTGCCTTGCCTTCCTGGTTCCCTTCCTCATCCCGACTCCCCTCGACCTTCCCTCGCTTCTCTTCTGCCTGAGCAGCTTCGACCTTGCGCTCACGTTGTGCTTCTCCTTGATTGCGTAGACTCCGCCGGAGCTGATGAGCTTCCTCACGTCGTCCCTCGTTATGGCCTTGTCTGCATCCTCGAACGCGCTTGGGTTGACCCTTATGGCGCTGATGCCCCTGTCCATCAGTTCGCTCGCGACTCTCTTAGTGAATTTTATCGTCATGATCATACACCGTTTGCAACCTTTACGTTGCTCTGTTCTGCGATCTTCTGAAGCATCACCCTCTTCCTGGATGAGAGGTCGTGCGCGAATACCACGGTCTTCCTCTCTCCCGCGCTTATCAGGTCTCTCAGCTCTGTCTCGTTGTGCACCAGGGCCTCGAAGGTACCGTCAGACCTTGCGTACCTGACCGCATCGCTGTTCTTGTAGCCGATGCTCGGCGATGCGCCGCTCTCCTTCTTCTTGACCCTCTTCTTGCTGTCTATCCCCCTCTGCGCCCTCCATCTGTACTGCACTCTCTTCCTCTTTCTGGCGCCGTAGTTCGGGACTAGAAATCTCGGGTGCTTTTTCTTATTCATATGATCATTCCTCTCTTGAAGGGTATACTCCGTCCTGGAAGACCCTCGTATCCTGTCCGCGCGCGTGGCAGGCGTTCTTGATGTTCGCGACCGTCTGGCCCACGTCGTACTTGTCGGCTCCGGTGACCTTCACGTCCTGGCCCTTCGCCTCGACCTTTGTGTCGCCGACTATCCTCGCCACTCTCGAGACTTTCTCTCCGAAGATGTTCTTTATGTGAACCTCCTTTCCCTTGATCTCTATCGACATCGGGAAGTGCGCGAATATGACCGTCATCTTTCTCTCTATCCCGTCGTTTACCGTCTTTATGGCATCCGTTATCTCGGTGCCGAAGGCCTGGGAGGCAAGCTCCGCCTTGCTTGCGAGCTTCTTGTTCTTCGTGATGCCTATTATTACCTTGTTTCCCTCGACCTTGATGGCGAGCAGTCGCCCGTTCACTGCCTTTGTGGTGGATCCCTTCTTGCCCTTGATCGTTAGCTTTGATCCTTCCTGGCTGACCGCCACTCCGTTCTGAATCTCTATCTCTCTCATTTGAATCTTCCTGTCAGTATACGTACGCCAGCAGCCTTCCTCCCACCTTCTTCTGCTTGGCCTCGTTGTTGGTCATTATTCCGTCAGACGTTGATACTATAAGTATTCCAAAGTTCACGCTTGGAATGTAACGCTCCTCGAACTTCTGGTACGTGCCCAGTGTAACAGGGTACCTCGGCTTGATCACTCCGATGTCGTTGATCTTCTTCGAGAGTTTCACCCTTATCTTCTTGAATTTGCCCTCCTTTACCTCTTCGAATCCGGCGATGTAGCTCTTCTCCTTCATCTTCTCTAGGACCGCTCTGATGAGCTTGGTCGCAGGGACGTCGCACTCGTACATTCCCTTCGACTCGTAGACCTTTATCTTGTTTATCGTATCAGCCAAAACGTCGACCATCATATCACCTGAACTTGTCAAACCCTATCTCTGGGGCTATCTCCCTGAAGCATCTCCTGCAGACGTAGAGTTTGTATGAGCGAATGAGACCCCGTGATCCTCCACATATCCTGCACTTCCTCAATCCTCTTCCGCGATACTTGGACTCATAGCTCATCTTCATATAATCATCCCTCTCTTGGCACGAACTTTGCGCCGAACCTTGACTCGATGTACCTCCTTATCTCCTCCGGTGCGATGTTCCTGTGCTCCGTGGCCACCTTTGCGGCCTTCCTCTTCCTTATCTCGACCCTCCTGCCCCTTCTGCTGAAGGTGGCATTGAGGTTGAGTCCCATCATGCCGATCTTTGGATCGTACTTGACGCCTGAGAAGTATATGTACTCGCTTACTCCGAAGTTGAGCGAGTTGTTGGCGACCGAGCTCTCGTAGAGGGTGTTGTTGTTCGCGTCGAGCGCCCTCTTGAGCATGTCAGTTGCGCCCTGCCCGCGGAGCGTTACCATGGCCCCGATGACCTGGTCCTTCCGTATCTTGAACTCGGGTGCCCTCTTCTTCGACCTCGTCTGTATGGATGATCTTCCGGTCAGCTTCTCTATGAGGGTCTTCGCGTTGGTGTAAGTATCCTCCTTATCGCCTATGCCCATGTTTATTACTACCTTCTCAAGCCTTACTTCGCGCATGGGATTGTCGTTAGCTGCCATCTTCATTCGCCGGTTACCATTATATTCTCAAGCAGGGTCTGGAAAGTTCCCTTGCCGCTGTCTATCTCGACGGTGGGTGAACGCGTTGCGCTTCCCTCCGCGATATTCTTTATTACTCCGCTCTCCGAGGCGTGCTTGCCCTTGATGACGTAGCACTTCGCGCCCTTCGTGAACTTGACTACGGATTTTACCGCGCCGTCCTGGATCGAGACGGAGTCGTTGACCTTGATCTCGTTCTTCCCGCTCAGCGTTGTTCCGTCATAGAGCCTGATCATGATCTTGCCTCCCTTTCCAACGTACTTGCCGATCACCTTGAGGAGCCTCGGCTTTCCCTTAGCGTCGTACTCCACCGGATTCACGAAGCCGTGCTTTGCGACGTCTATTCTGTACGACTTGCCGTTGGATGCGAACGATACTACGTCTCCGAAGCCGACGGGGTACTTCTCCTCCCTGACGACCTTTCCGTTTATGCTGACCGTGCCCTTCTTCAGGAGAAGCCGCGCCTCCCTCGTGTCATTTGCAACATCCATCTTCTCCTTCAGGAGAGTTACGAGCGCTATGCTGTTCTTCTGGGTGAACCTTCCGGCATTCTGCTTCGCGATGTACTTGGAGAGCTTCCTCTCCACCTTAAGGTAGTTGCTCGCCGCGAACCTGTTCATGTGCCTGTTGTTTCCCTTACTTGCCATTCGATGACACCGCTTGCGCTTTCTGCGCCTGCTTTACTATGGGGGCCTTGACCGCCGTAGGCTTTACCCCTGTCTTCAGAAACTCTATCTTGGAGTTCCTCAGCTTGTCCGAGAGGTCGATATCCACGAGATAGAGGTTTGATGAATATAATGGCACAGGGAGCTCCTTGCCCTTCGCGTTCTTGCGCACTACGCCGTCTATGAAGACGCGGCCAGTCCTGAGGTTTACCTTGCTTACCTTTCCCGTCTTTCCCCTCAGGTTTCCCGACCGGACCTTAACGGTGTCCCCTCTCCTGAGGCTTATGCTCCTCGACTTTATACCGAGCTTCTTCTGGAGTTCGTCCGAGACGTGCGCGTGCATGAACCTCTGCCTGTCGTGCATGGGAGCGTTGTACCTGAACTTCCTCATTCTTCTCGGCTGGCTGCTCTCTATCATGAATATCACACTATCCTCTGCGCGACTCCCGCGACCTTTACGAATCTCTCGACGACCTCCCTTGCCATTGCGCCCTTGACCTCCGTGCCGATGGGAAGGTTGTCGTCGCTGATCATTATTCCGGCGTTGTCCTCGAACCTGAGCCTCATGCCATTTGCCCTCCTTATCAGGGCCCTCTGCCTTATTATGACGACTCTGACGGGCTTCTTCAGGTACGTTGAGGTTCCCTTCGTTACGCTGGCCGAGATTATGTCCCCCACTCCGGCTGCTGAGAGCCTTCCGTGCTGGCCCCCCGTCTTTCCGATTATGTGGATCATCTTGAACTCGTATGCGCCGCTGTTGTCGGCGCACGGTATTATCGACATGGGAACGAATGCCTTTGTTATTTTTGATGCTACGCCCTTCACTTAAACACCTCACTTCACGATCCCTGTAACGACAAAAGTCTTGGTCTTGCTCAGGCGCCTCGACTCGGCGATGTTGACCAGGTTGCCGGTCTTTGCGCTTATGCAGTCAGGATTATGCGCGGGTATCCTCGACCTCTTTCTGAGGAACCTCTCGTACTTGTACATGTAGCTTGCCGACTCGGTCTCGACTATCACGGTCTTCTTCGCCTTGTCGCTGACCACGCGTCCCGTAAGCTGTACGCCTCGGGGCGAGGTCTCTCCGTGTATTGGACATCTCTTGTCTGTGCACTCCAAGTGGATCACTTCCTGAGCTCTCTTCTTCTATAGAACTTAACGGCTTTCTCCGTGCGTTCGACTGGCCTGAAGTTTATCTCCCTGCCTTCGACGTCAAAGGACTTAGTTCCCGAGTAGAACCTGAAAAGAGAAGGCAGCTTTGCCAGCCTCTTAGGTCCCAGCACGGTCTCAATGACAAGTGTGTTCTTGGTCTCGTCGATCACGGTTCCGGAGAGACCGCGCTGTTTTTTGTTCAGAGACCTGAGAACTCTTACCTTAAGTCCTATGAGCTCGTTAAGCACTATATTCTTGTTGTCATAAGCCATGCGGCAATATGAGCAACGAAAACTTATATCTCTTTAGCTTTTTAACCCTTTCGCTTCCCTCCTTCTACAAGGTTATAGGCACATTCACTGGAAAGGGGCGCTGCTGCGATCTTTTTACTGGAATATGTCCGTTTTATAAACACGCGTAAACATCTCCTTAGCATGGACGAAACCGGAGAGACGGTGATAGGGGCGCTTCTCTACGCGGCATCCCCAAGGAGCTATGAGGCTTACAATATAGTCTTCACGTCCGAGAGAGTGATTCCCGTCGGCTTCGGCTGGAGGAGCAACAGCGGCATGGCGGACATCGCCAACCTCGGGGTCAACCTGATGACGTTCCCGTTCATGGGGCCGAAGGTCAACACCGACCCGATCCTGATGCGCAGGTGGTTCGAGATAAAGGAGAAGAACAGAGGCAAGCCCTACGTGAGCTACAGGCAGGGGGAGTTCGACGAGATCCTGAAGATCGGCATGATTGGCAGGACGGAGCACAAGATCGCCAGCATAAAGTACTACAAGATAAATAAGGTGACGGTAACCGACAGCGTGCTTACCGGAGACTACAAGGTGAGGATCGACGCGGGGCTCTCTGCGGCTCCGACTTTCCTGATACCGACAGAGGCGATCCAGGAGTTCAAGGACCTGATAGCAAAGACGCCGATCGCGCAGAGACTAGAAATGAAGGCGTTCACTCAGGCATAATGCATGAAGGATTCGCCAGGGATGGGATTTGAACCCATAATCCCCGAAGGGACCGGTTTGCTTGTTGCATCATCTTGTAATCAGCTCTTGAATCAAGTAAATTCAAGACCGGCGCACTACCGGATTATGCGACCCTGGC
>JAJYXH010000015.1 GCA_021791075.1 Microcaldota archaeon | reverse complement strand
AGAAGAAGAAGAGCGCGAATATTCCGAAAGGCTCGAGGAGCTGTTCGCCGGCTATGAATGTTGTTATCAGTATCGGCATTGCTGTTGCGAGTACGGCGCCTATGATTGCGGGGACGTCGCCATATAGGTGGTAGAGGAAGACGAAGACTACGAAGACGAGAAGCGCAGCAACAAGCGGAGGGTAGTAGCTGCTTACAAGGCTCATCAGATTGGTGTTCGGCGGAGTGTTAGTTATAGTTGAAGGGTTCAATGAGACGACTCCGGCAAGGGAGGTCTGGGGCTGTGGGTTTGCGATCTCGTACCAGTACGCCTCTAGATATGGCATCAGCGGCTCGGCGCGGTGGTTGGTTCCTGTGGCAACCGCCGGCCATGCAGAATGGTCGTACAGCAGCTGATATCCGTACGTGACAATGTACTGCGTGCTTATCATGTCGAAATAAGGGTCGAACTCGAAGTACTTCGGGGCCACTCCGACGTTTGCAAATCTCGTAGTGAAGGAGATGGCCATCAGAAGAAGCACAAGAGCCCAGATCCACTGCATCTTCTGCTGCTTTGGCTTCGTGCCGGCCGATGACGTTATCAGGCTGCGCTCCTCGCGCTCGTGCTCCTCGTACAGCCGCTTCTCCTGCTCCCTGTGCGACGCGAGCACCTTGCCCTTCTCCTCGGGGCCGGCATCGGCGAGAAGCTGCAGCTCCTCCTCGTGCCTTCTTGCCAGGTCCTCCTCCTCCTTCTGGTGCTCCTTGATTATCTTGATGTCAGTGCCCAGCTTCGAGATGACGCCCCTGAGCTCGACGATCCTCTTCTTGTAGTCCGCCTCGAGCTCCCTGATCACTTTTGGCTGCTCCACGGGCTTTACGCTCGGGGTCCTGTGGAGAAGCCCGTCGAACGCTCCCTGCTGGAACGAGAGTACGAGGCCTATTAGCGTTATCACTACTACGTTTATGTTGTAGAGCGATGCGGTGAATGAGAAGAATGAAGAGTAGGGTATAAGGTAGGACTCGAGCCAGACCGCCATCGGAGGAAGTATCATGCCAAGGATGAAGCCGATCACGACTACCTCGAACATGTTGAACTTGGTCTTCCTGAGCAGGCCTAGAGAGATGAAGAATCCAGGCACCAGTATTGCCAAAAATCCAGTAAGTATTGCGAGAATTAACGAAGACATGAAGACACGCACGTGGACGCAGGCCGGATGGCTCTAGCCCTCCAATAAGCTGTTAAAATATAATAATCTTAACTTATATAAAGTATAGGGATTGGGTTAGTATTTCGTGGTCCGATGAGAAAGGAATCCGTTGCGGTTGTAGGCGCGGGGACGGCGGGGCTGATAGCCGCGAGGAGCATGGCCGCCGCAGGGATAAAGACCGTGGTCTACGACCAGAAACCGGTTCCTGGAGAGAGGATACACGCGTCCGGGATACTCTCGCTTACCGGGCTGGAAACCCTGGGCATGGACTACACAAAGGCGATGACGAACACCTTGAAGGGAGCAAACATACATGCAGGGGGAAAGACGATGAGGATAAGGTCCGCGGAGCCTGTGGCCGTGGTGCTCGATAGGAAGAGGCTCAATGGCCTGTGCATTGAGAACGCCGAGAAGGCAGGGGCGGAAGTCGAGGTAGGGAGGAGGATCTCGGGGAGGGATATCGATGCGTTCGCAAGGGATAACATAATAATCGGGGCAGATGGCGCAGTGTCCACTGTTGCAAAGCACTTCGGCATGGGGTCGATAGGGTCCTACTCTATAACCTACAAGCAGGAGTACAACGTACCTATAACGGAACCGGACGTGGTTGACCTCTTCTTCGACAACAAGTCATGGCCGGGTCTCTTCGCGTGGCTCTGCCCGAACGCAAAGGACCTGCTCGAGGTCGGAGTTGGGACAACCGACCACTCGGTGAACAGCAGGCACGTGCTGGAGAGGTTCCTGGATAGGCGGGATGTTTCAGATATTATTGGAGTCGGCAAGCCGGTCGTAGGAGGAGCGAGCATCATACCCATGTCGAGAAGAAGGAGCATAGTCGACCCTGTGAAAGAGGTGCTGCTCGTGGGAGACGCTGCTGGGCAGATAAAGGCAACCACCGGAGGGGGCATAATATTCGGCAGCAACGCTGCGCTGATGGCCGCCTATGCGGCGAGGGAGCACATACGCAATGGTGCTGACCTATCAGTTTACGAGAGGATGTTCATGTCGAAGTATGGAACGGAGATGAGGCTCCATTCGATGATCAACAGGTTCTACTCATCGCTGGGCCCCGGCGCGATCGGCAGGATAATAAGCATCTCGAAGGCCATCGGAATGGAGGGATTCCTCGGGAAGTACGGCGACATGGACAGGCCGAGCCTTGTCCTCAAGAGATTCTTCCTGCGCGGGTTTGCCGACTAGTTTTATTTTGGATGCTCCCCTTTTAGCTTGTCCATTATCTTCCTGCCCAGCTCCTCCCTTGACTTTATGTCCCCTTTTACCTTCTCGAGATCCTCCTTGCTAAGCGTGTTGCTCAGGATGTACTGCGAGTAGTTCATCGAGATGCTTGCCATCGAGACCAGCAGTGACTGGAGCTGCGACTGCTTTACTACGTAGTCGCCAGTGGGCTTTACGACCTCAACTGCGGCTGGGGCGAACGTGAAGACTATCTGGACAAGGTTCTCCAGCGTGTCGACAAGCGCGGTCACTATCGCAGTAGTGGAGAACATGTCTTCGCTCTTTATCGGCTCGTCTATGCTCCCGTAGCAGTAGACCATCCCCGCGGTCTTCATCAGCCTGTTGTTTATCAGGTCGGCCATCACCGGCTGGAGCCCCGACTCTTCCTTACTGTGCATGTCAAAGTAGAACTTTACAAGAACCCCGCCCTTCGCCAGCACCTTTGCCGTTACCTCGTCTATCTCGGATTTTGCCATGATCTCATCCCTTCAGCTTCTTCAAAACGTCTTCGATGGATAAAAGCTCCTCGCTGCCGTCTCCCATGTCCCTCAACCTTATCATGTTCTGCTCTTTCTCCCTCCCCCCTACGATCGCAACGTACTTTATCCTCATCGCGTTCGCATACTCGAGCTGCTTCGAGATGTTCCTTGCCGTGAGGTTCATGTCTACCCTTATGCCGTTGCTTCTCATCGTGTTCGCGGCCTTGAGTGCGTACTCGACGTTCTCCTGGCCGATGTTTGCCACGTACACAGTAGCATAGGTGTTTATCGCCTCGCCTATGTCGACGACCTCGTACACCCTGCTTAACCCTATTGACGAGCCTACCGCAGGCATCGGAGTCTTGGAGTATATTCCTATAAGTCCGTCGTACCTTCCTCCTGCGGCGATCGTTGGGAGCCTCTTCCCGTCCTTCTCTGCGACTAACTCCCACACCGTTCCGGTGTAGTATCCGAGGCCCCTTGCGAGCGAGAAGTCCACCTTTACGGCGCCGTTGATCCCATAGTTCCCCAGAAGCGAGATTATTGATGACAGCCTGTCGGATTCGGCGGTGACAGAAGGCGCGTCGTTCTTTATTTTCTGCAGCTTCTTTGCATTCTCCATCTCCTCGTTTATGAAGTTGAGCAGCGCCTCCGCCTGCTTCTCTCCCACTCCGCTCTCTGAGATCTGCTCCAGCGCCTTCTCCCTGCTTATCTTCCCGAGCTTGTCTATCGTTATCATCACACCGGTTCTCTTGTCTTCTGGAACCTTGAAGATCTCCATTATGGCATTGAGTATGACCCTGCTGCTGATTAGGATCGTGTAGTCTGTTACTCCGACGCCCTCCAGCGCTATGGCTGTTGCCGCGATAGCCTCTGCCTCTGAAGTCGGCTCCGCACTCCCCACGATATCTATGTCGGCCTGGATCAGCTCCCTCGACCTCATCCTCTGCGGCTCGTCCCTCCTCCAAGCCTTGGCTATCTGGTATCTCTTGAACGGCAGGCCCAGGCCCTTGTTCATCGAGACGTATCTTGCGAGCGGCACGGTCAGGTCGTATATCAGGCCCGACTTTCCATCGTCAAGGGTGTACATCTCCTTCTCGGCCTCCCGGCCGTAGGCCTTTGCATTGAGCGTCTCGGTGCTCTCCAGGCTCGGCGTCTCTATCGGGTAGAACCCGAACCTCCTGAAGACGTCCTCTACCTTCGAGGTTATCTCCCTGAGCCTTATCGCCTCGCCGGGACCATAGTCCCTCATGCCTCTGAGTAGTTCTATGGGCATACTAACCAGCTAGTTATTGAACAGGAAGAGTTATAGGTTTTTCTCGAGCCACTTCTTGAAGTCCTCCTTCGGGAGAGCGCCGACCGACATGGCCTTTACGTCTCCCTTCTCGAAAAGGAGCGTGGTCGGAATGCTCATTACGTTGTATTCGGAGGCTATCTCCGGGTTGTCGTCAACGTTGAGCTTCACGAACTTCACCTTCTTGCCGTACTGCTTAGCGAGCTCCTCGAAGATGGGAGAGAAGATCCTGCAGGGCCCGCACCAGCTCGCCCAGAAGTCGATCGCCACAGGGACTGGTGACTTCTTCACTTCGCCATCAAAATTATCCTTTGTTATATCCAGCATAGAATCACGGTCATCTGACTTTTCTCATACATAATATTTAAATACATGTCACCCAATCATTGGACGCAGAGCAAAGGCGATCGGTTGGGGAACGTAGTCCGTCTGAGGCCCGTGATAGATTATAATGTACGCGGAGCACGAGTCTTGATAGGCACTGCCGACGAACTCGATATTGCGGGGGCAGGAACGCGCTCGCGTCGTAGATAAGAGACCGGTCGCTTTCAATCGCAATTATTGAAAACACGACGCGGGGTTGGGGAGGTCAGGGTAGGGAGACTGTCATTTCGATAATAAACAAGGAGAAGGGAAGATTGCTGAGGAGGAGAGAGGTATGGACGACTACGGCATAAGGATGCCACACGACGGTGATGTGATTCCCATAAGGACGGGAAGAGGCCCGCTTGATCCTTTACGATGGCGGATCGTCGACGCTGATCTCTTACCCATAACTTTTTCTTGCAGGCTGGTCCCATGTCGAACCATACTTAGGACCGGTCCAATAGGTGGGGGCTCTTCGGCCTTCCTTGACTTCTTCGGCTTCTCCCTCGAGATCGCACAGCAGTCGACCCGCCGATACCAGGCCGTTGTTGGCGCTCAGGGCAGGAGGCAGGGGGCCGGTGATCGCGGTTGCATTTGCTGTCGCATCCCAGGTCTTTGATATCGCCTTTATATCCCTTTCTTGCGTTATATACTCGTGATGAGCCATATTTACTTCTGATTTGTGATGAAGATCTTGAGTGCTGACCAAAATGGCAAATATATCAAGGGCT
>JAJYXH010000083.1 GCA_021791075.1 Microcaldota archaeon | reverse complement strand
GTCCCTTACCTTGACGAGCGCCTCGCGGTCCTTCTTGCCCATCTTCTTCACCACGTCCTTTCGCGTAAGGTATATGTAGTACTGGTCGGTCTTGACCTTTGCGTCATTCTCGATCTCAAGCTCCTTCCTCGAGACTATGACATGAACCCCGTCGAGCAGCGCAAGCCTGTTCTCCTTAAGCACCTCCAGTGCCCTTGCCTCTATGCCCACCTTGACTGATTCAAGATGGCTGGCATACCTCCTTATCGCGGCCTTTATGGCCTGGTAGTTCCTTATCCCGAGCTCCTTCTGCATGAGCCTTGCCAGTGCGCTGAAGTTCACGATGCCGTTCTCAAGGGCCTCCATGGTGTAAGGTTTGTTCTTCAGGTAGATCCTTACGGTGTTAGAGATTGTCATATTGTCACATTTGGTACATATTTATCCGATTTTATAACAAATATGTCGCAAGGTTAATAATGCTATTCCAAGACTAATTATATCGGAATCAAGGCTTTAGTGAGAGCAATGACCAAGGTTAGCATAAGGAAGTCAAAGATTAGCGACATACCGCAGATAATCAGCATCATACAGAAGGAGGCCGAGACGAGCGGAGCGCTCCTTCCTGTAACTAAGGAGATGCTCGCCAAATGGATAAGGTCGGGCCTCTCGTATGTTGCCGTAGTCGACGACGAAGTTGTGGGACACGAGGCAGCGCATCTCTGGCCCAATTGCAAGTGGGTAGAACTGCGCTCGTTGGCAGTAAATCCGGATTACAGGGGCATGAAGATAGGGAGCACGCTCAGCCTCAAGCTGCTCTCGGGGATAGGCAAGAAGCACGATGGCAGCACTGTCGTTGCGTTCACCAACAAGGTGGGGAGCGGGAAGGGCATACTCAAGGCAAACGGCTTTGCAGAGGTGGGGATAGAGGATGTGCCCGCAGAGCTCTTCACGATAGGATCGAAGCACAGGGGCAAGGCCGAGTTTGGTTACAAGATCTTCGTGCGGAAGGGTTCCTGACCCTTTATATAAATGTATCAAATCATATCTAGTTGAATGAGATGACAGCAAACAAGAAAGTAGGCAAGAAAGTGGTGCTCGCATATAGCGGGGGCCTCGACACCTCTGTCATACTAAAGTGGCTCTGCAACAAGGGCTATGACGTAATATGTTTTGTAGGCGACGTTGGGCAGAAGGAGGACTTCGACGCTGTGAAGAAGAAGGCCATGAATGCCGGGGCCTCAAAGGTCTATCTCGTCGATCTCAAGGAGGAGTTCGTAACGGAGTACATTTTCCCTGCGATGCGCGGTGATGCTCTGTACGAGGGCCGTTACCTCCTCGGAACCTCCCTCGCACGGCCGCTTCTTGCAAAGACGCAGATGGAGATAGCGGAGAGGGAGGGGGCCGGATATGTCTCGCACGGCGCAACGGGAAAGGGCAACGACCAGGTGCGGTTCGAGCTCACCTACTATGCGCTGAATCCGGAGATAAAGGTCATAGCCCCATGGAGGGATCCGGAGTTCACATCGCAGTTCAAGGGACGGAGCGACCTGATAAAGTACGCAGATAAGTACGGAATTCCTGTCAAGGCCACGAAGGCGAAGCCGTACAGCGAGGACGAGAACCTCATGCACATAAGCCACGAGGCGGGGATACTCGAGGATCCTGCATTCCGGACTCCGGAGCACGTCTTCTCAAGAACCGCATCGATAGACAAGTCCCCTAACAGGGAGACGATAATCGATATATACTTCAAGGACGGCACCCCGACAAAGCTTGTAGACAAGAGCTCAAAGACCACTATCACGAAGCCGCTCGATCTCTTCATGCATCTCAACAAGATAGGCAGCGAGAACGGAATAGGCCGTGTCGACATGGTCGAGAACCGGTTCGTGGGCATAAAGTCGCGAGGAGTCTACGAGACTCCAGGAGCGACGATACTCTGGGCCGCGCATAGGGACCTCGAGGGTATAGCGATGGACAAGGAGGTCATGCACATACGCGACATGCTCATACCGAAGTTCTCGGAGCTCATCTACAACGGGTTCTGGTTCTCACCCGAGATGGACTTCCTCATGAATGCATTCGACAAGAGCCAGGAGGCGGTCGACGGAAAGGTCTCACTCTCCCTGTACAAGGGCAACGTGAACACGATAGGGAGGGAGGCGTTCACCCCTCTGTACAACCAGAAGCAGTCGAGCATGGAGGAGGAGGGAGGCTTCAATGCTGTTGACTCGAAGGGATTCATCAACATAAATGCCATACGCCTCAAGGCGCACTATATAGCCATGAAGGGCAAGCTCCCGTACTCGTGGCTCAAGAAGGGCAAGATATGATGGCAGGGAAGAAACTCTGGGAGAAGGGATACAAGCCAAACAGGGAGATAGAGGAGTTCACCGTGGGCGACGACTATATCCTGGATCAGAAGCTGCTCAAGTACGACTGCAAGGCCTCGATAGCCCACGCCAGGATGCTGGCGAAGATAGGCATAATCACAAGGGCCGACTCAGAGAAGCTCGTCAAGGAACTAGAGAATGTCTCAAAGCTCGCCGAGCGAGGAGAGTTCACTGTAGAGAAGGAGCAGGAGGACTCCCAGACAGCTATAGAGAACTGGCTTACCGAGAAGCTAGGCGACCTCGGCAAGAAGCTGCATACCGGCCGGTCGAGGAACGACCAGGTACTTACGGTCATGCGCCTTTACGAGAAGGACGGCCTCAAGGAGTGCATCCAGCTTGCAAAGTCATACATTCAGGCGCTAAATGCATTCATCTACAAATATGGCGAGATAGCACTTCCAGGATATACACACACGAGAAAGGCGATGCCATCCTCGGTCAAGCTCTGGACAGGAGCACTCGTTGACTCGATGCAGGACAACATACGATTGATGGAGGGAGCACTATGCCTGATAGACCAGTCCCCTCTCGGCACCGGAGCTGGATACGGGTCTCCGATAAAGCTAGACAGGGAGTACACCGCGAAGGAGCTCGGATTTGCGTCGGTGCAGCAGAATCCGATCTACGCGCAGCTGAGCCGTGGCAAATTCGAGGCAACGGTACTCCATGCCTTAAGCCAGATAATGTTCGACTTCAACAGGATGGCTACTGATCTAATACTCTTCAGCATGCCCGAGTTCGGATACTATGAACTGCCGGACGAGTTCACCACCGGGAGTTCGATGATGCCTAACAAGAAGAATCCGGATGTCCTGGAGATGCTGCGGGCAAAGTATCACATCGTTGTCTCGCTCGAGAGCCAGGTAAAGTGCATATCATCGAGCCTGCCAACCGGGTACAACCGCGACATGCAGCTTACGAAAGGGCCCCTGATAAAGGGATTTGAGATAACCAAGCAGGGCCTTAAGGCAGCGTCGCTGCTCTTCAGGAGCCTCAAGGTAAACAAGGAGAGGTGCAGGAAGGCGATGACTGAGGACATCTATGCGACAGAGAAGGCATACAAGCTCGTGGAGAAGGGCGTGCCGTTCAGGGACGCGTACAAGCAGGTCTCCAAGGATCTCTCAGAAAAGCGGTAAGTCGGACTGCAAGATAGTGACATAATCAAAGTAACAAACAACCTTGTATAAATTGCGTAAAAAGGCAGCATTTTTATACCATAAAAGCTGCATATTATTGTTACAATGCCTAACTATTTGGAGAAGCCGGAGATAAAGAGGCTCGCAGAAGAGCTCTTGGGAAGTGGGATCTCCTATTTTGCG
This sequence comes from Microcaldota archaeon, assembly GCA_021791075.1. GTDB lineage: Archaea > Micrarchaeota > Micrarchaeia > Micrarchaeales > CABMGC01 > JAKAVK01. Next base: position 1,656 of record JAJYXH010000083.1, on the reverse strand, counting down.
GTCGACTTCATACATGGCATGAGTGCCACAGAAGAGTCAGTGAGGGCAGCATACTCAAAGCTCGTAAAATTAGGTCTCTCCGACGAGAAGATCGCAAGTAGAGCAGAGCTCCTCGGCCTCAACCCGGAGACCATCCAGAGAAACTACGAGAATCTCAGGAGGATCGGCCTCTCCGATGAGAAGATCGCAAGTAGAGCAGAGCTCCTCGGCCGCGATCCTGAGACCATCCAGAGAAACTACGAGAACCTCAGCGACCTCGGCCTCTCCGACGAGAAGATCGCCCAGCAGGCAGCACTCCTCAGCCAGAACCCTGAGACCATCCAGAGAAACTACGAGAATCTCAGGAGGATCGGCCTCTCCGACGAGAAGATCGCCCAGCAGGCAGCACTCCTCAGCCAGAACCCTGAGACCATCCAGAGAAACTACAAGAATCTCAGGAGGATCGGCCTCTCCGACGAGAAGATCGCAACCAGTACGGCTCTCCTCAGCCAGAACCCTGAGACCATCCAGAGAAACTACGACCATCATATAGGCATGCTAGGCGGAAGAGAGTCGGGGAAGTTCATACTGACAAGTCAAGCCCAACTACTTAGCAGACCTCCAGGGACAGAGGACAACGGAAGTAAGAAGTTCAGAGCCTCAGGCGGATTTGCAGGTACCTTTCAGCATCTTGCATATATCGATAGGATGGGCGGAAAAGGGCATGATCCAATACATCGTCGTAAGCCAATGCTGTTAGGAACCACTCCTGCAAACAAGCGAGAGAAGCTCGCATTTCTGCTCAGGGAGGTCTACGACTACAGAGAACTTGGTCATGATGAGAAGAAGTCTGCGATAAAGAAGGTATACAGGCTTGTATCTAATAACCCGCAGCTCCTTGTTGATTCTATCTCGACATTAAGTGGGAAGGTTGAGAGACTCAGGCAGAAATCTGCATGATGGCGATTATTGATATTATGAATATGTTCTATCTGGAACACAATCTTGTCATTTTATAACAAATGTGTCGGAACATTAATATACCATCCAAGGAAAAATAATAGTAGAGGCGTATGGAAAATATTCGAGGTCTAGTCAAAATTGTTGACAAGAGCCTAATGGAAGTGCAGAGCGGCAGCGCTCTCGTTAGTGTTGAGAAGGCACTCGTCAGGCCTCCGCCACAGACGTTTGCTTCAGGAATCACGGAGAACGGGAGCTCTGCAAAGGCTAGGTACGATATCGCTGAGACCAAGAAGCGACATGCCAAGATACTCGACCAGTGGAAGGCATATGTCGAGGCTCTGGAGGAGCACGGCGTGAAGGTATTCGAAGAGAAACCAGACGAGAAGAATCCTGACAGCCACTACATACAGGACCATGCATTTGTTATAAACACTTACCTCAGCTCTGGTCCCCTTATCCACTATGCGATAACGGCAAGACCTGGGTCAAAGGCGCGGTCAAGGGAAACAAACGACGTTAAGAATGCCCTCAGGAAGCAGCGTGCAGGGTTGATGGAGTTAAGCCGCGGAAGGATCGAGATGGGCGACGTCGTTCCAGACTTTGAGCACAAGGTCATATTCATCGGAATTACTGTTGGCAAGAAGCCAAGGACTGACACGGTTGGCGTAGATAACTTTGCACGGGCGATAAAGGCAATCCTTCCCGACTTTACCG
>JAJYXH010000038.1 GCA_021791075.1 Microcaldota archaeon | reverse complement strand
GCTCAAGTCGCCGGATTTCGAGGCCAGCTACCGCATAGCTTAGCTTTAAATCCTTATGCGAAGCAATATAATCCATAGTCTTATTGCGGAACAAAATCCTTTTGTCTTCTGCGATTGGAAAGCTGATTCCTTAGCTGGTCTGAATGGCTTTACCGAACATCTACACTCACAAGAACCTGAAGTTTTTCATGGCCGTACCGTTGGTGTTGCTGGTCATCGGCCTGTACTTCTCGACTCACATAGTCCTGGACTCGTCGCTCAGCGGAGGAGTCACGATAACGCTCCAGAGCAATACCACCATGTCCCCGCAGGCGATCTCAAGCACCATAGTGGGCAGGCTTCACGTTCCGACCCCCACCGTATCTGTGAGTTCTGGAAGCGTAACGGTCACCATAGCGGCTAACCAGAGCCTCTCAAATGCGTACGACTACCTGCTGCAATTCTACTCGAACCAGTCGAGCTACAACCTCTATCTTGCAAACGCTACCAACGCAAAGATACAGCTGCAGCAAACGCCCAGCAACAATACCTATATGGCTGCGCTTGCAACCGCGAATGCCGGCCTCAACTCCTCCCTCGCCAACATGAACAAGGCCGTCTCAAATGAACTAGGCCAGCTCTCGCCTTTCATAACCAAGCCGTCATACAATGCCAACGAGCCCGCCTCAATGGCCGCGGTCGCGCAGAGTTCTTACAGCAACGCCAGCCTGATATACCAGCAAAACGTCATAAGCCAGCTCCGCAGCATAGTGCCGTTCATAGGCACGCCTTCGTACCAGCAAATAACGGTGCAGCAGAGCAAGACCTTCCTCTCCTCGCTGTTCCAGATAATAATAGTCTCTTTCATCCTCGTTTCGATAGTGGTCTTCTTCATCTTCAGGTCCATAATACCATCGATAGCCGTCATCTTCGGTGCGGCAAACGACATAATCATAGCGCTTGGTGCAATGGGTGTGCTGGGCATACCTCTCGGGATAGCAAGCATAGGCGGACTCCTCATGCTTATAGGGTACTCGATAGACACCGACGTCCTTACATCGATAAGGATACTCAAGAGGCATGAGGGCACTCCGGAGGAGCGCGCATTCTCCTCGATGAAGACCGGACTTACCATGACTGGAGCCGCAATAGCGTCGTTCGCTGTGCTCTTCGTAGTCTCCCTCATCGCATACGTTCCTACTTATTACGAGATATCCGGGGTGGTTCTCTTCGGACTCATCGGCGACCTTGCAACCACGTGGCTGGGCAACGCATCGATGGTACTGCTCTACGTGAAGGGCAAGAACAAGGGCGTTAGCTGATGGGCATAATGAACTACGTAAAGGACAGGAGGATACTCGCATTCATAGTCCTGGTAGCGATCTTCGCCATTCTCGATCTGATCTACGGCATACACCTGGGGATAGACTTCGCCGGAGGAATCCAGATCCCCATCGCACTGCAGTCTCCGGCAGATGCCGCGAACATGAGCCTCATGACGAGCATCATATCGCAGAGAATATCGACCTTCGGGCTCAGCAATCCCAATGTCTACGGGGAGGGCAACTCGCAGATCATAGTCCAGCTCGCAAACGCATCGCAGGCCACGATACAGGGCACGATCAAGATAATCGAGAGCCAAGGACAATTCCAGGGCATAGTCAACGGAAGGGAAGCCGTAAACGGGACAGGCATAATAACCGATACCGTTGCGGCAGCACCTCTCACGATAACGTCTAACTCCGTGGGATGGCAGGTCAACTTCGAGGTCTCTCCCGCAGCCGCTGTGCGCTTTGCAAAGGTGACTCTGGGCCAGGCCAACCAGCAGATATACTTCTTCCTCGACAGACCGTCCAACGCGATAGTTCTGCTGAACTACTCGATAATATCCAATCCACAGTACGGGCTTACGCCGCAGTCTTACCAAGTGCTGCTGGAGAAGGCAACCGCATTGGGCAACCAGTCGATACCTATCCAGATAATCAGCTCAAATGCATCCAACTGGAATGCAACGCTGTACCAATACTTCAAAGTAAACAACAAGAGGTATGACCAGGTCATACTTGCAAAGAACACTCCGGGATTCATAGTCTCTGATCTCAAGGCGCTCAATTACACGGTTGTAACGAAGACTACGGCAAATATGACCCCGGTGCTCTTTCCACAGGGCTCTGCCAGCGGCATAGGATCAACGGCAGAACTTGAGATATGGCCTGCAATAGGACTTCTATACGGGCCTACTCTCTCTCCGGGGATCGCGCAGGGAATCCCGAGCCAGCAGTACTTGGTCACCGGTTCTTCACCACCAAACATGACCTCCTCGACTGCAAGACTCAACTTCTCGGAACAACAGGCAAAGACCATCTCGAGCATACTCAGGGGAGGTGCGCTGCCTATTCCAGTGATAGTCGGGGCTCCGACGACAATACCGCCAACCTTGGGGAAGCACGCAGAGCTGATAAGTGCCGTAGCGGCGCTTATCGCGGTTCTATCTGTCACCGCAATCATAGTCATTAGGTACAGGAAGCTCTTCCTTATCGGCCCGATAATACTAACGACCCTCGGAGAGCTCTTCATAATCGCCTCGATCCTCGGAATAGTCGGGGGCATAGACCTCGCGGCAGTTGCCGGAATGATAGCTGTGGTCGGCACGGGAGTCGACGCGCAGATCATAATATCTGACGAGCTCCTTGTGCAGCACAGCGAGTCGGGCACGATGAAGAGCAAGCTCAACAGGGCCTTCTACATCGTCTGGGCAGACGCGGCGCTCGTTACCATAGCCATGATGCCGCTCCTCTTCTCGACGAGCCTTCTCACGGTAATAGGCTTTGCCGAGTCCACGCTCATAGGCGCGCTCCTCGGCGCGTTCATCACAAGGCCCGCGTACGGGCACATCATCAGCAGGCACTACTCGAGGGGATCGGATGCCTAAGCACTGCGCCACGTGCAGCAGATCCGAGAACGAGGCGAGATTCTACGGCCAGTTCTGCGAATACTGCACGAGGGACAAGCTCCTAAACTCGCTGCCCCAGACACTTGGCATAACCGTATGCAAGAGGTGTGAGAGGGTTTGGACAGGGCATAGGTACTCCCTACCCACAAAGAAGGCCGTGGAGGATGCACTCCTGCTCGGAATAAAGGGATACAGCCTCAAGCTTCTCGAGTACGACGGAAGGAGGGCGAAGCTCGAGCTCGGCGAGAAGATCGGAGACGACAAGATCCTGGTAGACAAGGAGTTCGAGATAAAGCAGAAGAACTCGGTGTGCGACGACTGCTACAAGAGGTCCAGCGGCTACTGGGAGGGGCTGGTGCAGCTCAGGGGCAGCGAGGAGAGGGTGAAGAGGACCGAGGAGAAGATAAAGAGGTACATAGAGCACACGAGCGCCTTCATCGCCAAGACCGAGGAGGTTCCTAACGGGCTGGACGTCTACATAAGCGACAAGAAGGCAGCAAACGAGGCCATGCTCTTCCTGAGGCTAAAGCCGATAACCACGTATACACTGTACGGATTAAAACAGGGAAAACGGGTATATCGAAATACGTACGCAATACATTTATACTAGGAAAACACATATTTTTTCGTCAAATCAGACAGCGGGAAGGAAAATGAGGCAGTATCTGCTGTTGTTATTTGTCAGTACGGTTCCGATACTCCTAGCTAGCGCCTTCACCGTCTCGCCCTTCTACTCGCTGGGCAACTCGGGCTGCGCGCAGCCCAACGCCACCACTCTCAAGTGCAGCGACGGGGCCCCGATAGTGGTAAGCTTCCTACTCTCTGCACAGCAATACTCACTTTACTATGGAAACTTCAGCGCCCACACGTTCGCGGCAGAGGAGGTAAGCCAGCCGGCAAATATGTACGGCGATCCCTGCACCGTAACCAGCGAGGGCACGTCCGTATGCTTCGTGACCATCCCGGCAATACCGATAACAGCGCTGAACGGCACGATAAACAGGACGATAGTGGTTGACCTTGTCTCGACAAAGTATCCGCAGATCAACTTCACGGAGTCGTTCAACATATCCATAAAGCACTACGTAAACAGCACCGGCTACGAGACGGCGACCCTTTACAACTACACATCATCCAGGTACAATGCTATGGAGCCCGCGTACAACTACGCATGCGACGTATACGGAATATGCAACGAGACCATTGGCTTCGCGCTCTCGAACGCAAACCAGGACATAGCCCAGGCCAGCAGCGACATAAGCAAAGGCAACGTGAGCGGCGCATACATCCAGTCCGAGTACGCCAACATCTCGCTCACGAGCATAAACACCCAATTCATCATCTTCAGGAACCAGGCGAACAGGATAATAAACAACATAGTCCAGGCCCAGTACCTGACGAACAGCGCGAACATCTCCTATGCGGACAGCTTGACAATGCTCGAGAAGTGCAACGAGACCTACGCGACGCAGATCTACTCAAAGCTCAGCAGCATTGGAGCCGTGACCCCGCAAGAGGTGACAAACAACTCGTACAGCTACTTCTACGCGGCGAACAGCACAAACGCAAACATAACCGATGAGATAAAGGTGTGCGAGGGCATGGCGCCTGCATCGTCAAGCCTCAGCCAGACCCAGCTCTCGAGCAAGCAGATATCGAGCAAGACCCCGGCATCGATACCGATCACGTACATAGTGCTATTCCCGGCGGTGATAGTCGTGGCTTACGGGATTCTCAAGGCAAAGGACATGAGGGAGACGATAAGGATAAGGATGGCTGCCAACGAGCACGACAGGAAGAAGGCGATGGAGTCAAACGGCCACGGACACTCCGGCGCGCATTCCGGGGCAGAAGAGCATGCATACCGTGAGGATAAGAGCCACACACCGCTGCCAGCCACAACCAACCAGCATTCAGGGAGCACCAAGGCCGGAGAGACGTATGAGAAGAGCGATACGATAGATGAGCCCGGAGAGGATGGAAAAGGCGGTGCGGATGAGAGCGACAAGACCTCACACAACAACGAAAAGCCGGCTTAGACAACGTTTATTAAGTAGAAAAGATGACTAACACCAGGAACCATGGAGACACAGAGGAGCGCGGTAACTGCTGCGCACAAGTCGAGGCTAGCGGACCTCGACAGGCAGATAATGATGGTTCAAAGAAAGGCCGAGGTTCCGTTCCCGAGGGCAGTATGCAACAGGAGCTTACAGGTCATAGCGAATGCCAATTCGCTCTCCAAGTCGGAGAAGAAGCAGCTCAAGGAACTCCGGAGGGAGAGGAAGAAGACCCGAAGGGGGATCATCGGCGCCAAGCTGATCGACGGAGCGCTGAAGGCATTAAAGGAGTTTGCAAAAGTCGATTACTATCCCTAAAAGCCCAAGTGCACAAAATGCGTAATTGCAGTGCGAATTCTGCTAAAACGGTGGCAGATTTAAATACCAGGTGCGACAACAATATA